>CALEKU010000264.1 GCA_937902745.1 uncultured Armatimonadota bacterium | reverse complement strand
CTTTTCGCTTTGCGCGTTTCTCACGCTTTTTATAAAGTACGCATATCCACCCTATTCGTTCCCTCCCCACTCCGCCTCCGAAACCGAGCGGACTTCGCGCGCCAGCAGCGCGTCCAACTCCCCACGCAGCACTGCAAGGCTGGCGTCGGTCTGCGGGGAGCGGGGGCGTGGGGCACGGACGGGGAAGTCACCGATAACGCGGCCCGGGCGCGCGGACAGCAGCACCACGCGGTCCGATAGGCGCAGCGCCTCATCCAGCGAGTGCGTCACGAACACCACCGTCTGCTCCGATCCCTCCCATAGCGAGAGCAACTCCGCCTGGAGCAGGGCGCGCGTCTGGGCGTCCAGCGCCCCGAACGGCTCATCCATCAGGAGGATATCCGGCTCCGTGGCCAGCGCCCGCGCGATGGCGGCCCGCTGCCGCATGCCCCCGGAAAGCTCGTGCGGGAACGCGCCTGCGAACCGCGACAGGTGGACCCGGCGCAGGAGCGCTTCCGCCCGCGCGCGCCGCTCGGCCTTCGCGACCCCCTGCATCTCCAGACCAAAGGCGACGTTGTCGCGGACCGTGCGCCAGGGGAACAGGGCGGCCTCCTGAAACACCACGCCTACGCGTCCCCCCACAACCACCCGCCCCTCTGAGGGCGCGTCCAACCCGGCCAGCAGGGAAAGGAGCGTGGACTTGCCGCACCCGCTCGGTCCCAGGAGTGACACAAAAGAGCCGGGCGCGATGTCCAGCGAGACATCTTCCAGCGCCTCCACGCCGTTGGGGTACCGCCGGGTAACGCCCTCCAGGCGCACAGCGGCGGCGGAAGATGCGACGGGCGCCGATGGCAGCGTACTCATGCGCCCTCCGTGCCCCAGCGATGCGCAATCCACCCCTCTAGCGGGGCGAAGAGGGCTCGATCCACGGTCAGGCCAATTGCCAGAACGACTCCGATCATGCCCAGCACCATCGCCATATCGTTCAGGTCGCGTCCGGTGGAGAGCAGGTGCCCGACTCCGGTGCGCAGCGACTGCGACAGAAGCTCTGCGGCCATGAGCGAGCGCCAGGCGAACGCCCACCCCTGTCGCATCCCCCCCAGGTAGGCGGGAAGGATGCCCGGCAGCAGGACGTGCCGCCACAACTGCGGGCCACGGGCGCCGAACACCCGCGCTGCGCGCGTCCACAGTGGCGGCAGCGAGCGAACGCCCGCGCGCACCGCCAGGGTGACCGCGAAGACGGAGCCCATGACCACCACGAACAGGACCGCGTTCTCGTTCAGGCCGAACCACAGCAGCGCCAGGGGGAACCAGCAGATAGAGGGCAAAGACTGGAGCCCTACTACCGCGCTGCCCACCGTTTCGTCCAGCACGCGGACGCGGGCCAGGACAAGGCCCAGCGCCGTGCCCGCCGCCAGAGCGATGGCGTACCCCGCGAGCACGCGTGCGGCAGAGGTGAGCACGGCGGGCAGGAGCGTGCCGTCGCGGGCGGCATCCCGCAGGAACGTCCCGACATCCGCGGGAGAAGGGAGCAGGTACGGCGGCCAGACCTCGCGCGCCGCAACCGCCCACCAGAGGGCGAGGAGCGCCGCGTAGAAGAGCGCCTGTCGCACCCCGGCCGCGCCGCCCTTGAGGAGGCGCGGCCGGGCGAACGCCCGGCCGGCAGGAGAGGGGGCTTCCCGGGCGTTCGCCGCGAACGAACTCGTGGTCACGGGTGGTGTCATAGTTCCTTACGGCTGCGGGTTCCGCCGCCAATCGTTGTCGGTGAAGGAGCGCCAGGTCTGCTCGGGGCGCGTCCACTTGGCGTGACCATCGGCGAAAACGATGTTGCCGCCGCCATTGTGACGGGCCAGGAAGCGGGCCTGCTGCTGGTTATCGGGCGCCTGGGCGTCATCGAATGCCCAGGGCTGAGGGTACATGCCGCCGCGGGACGGCAGACCGCTGGCGCGTCCCGCCTCGCCCACGAGGATGAAGCGCGCCGGGAACAGGATCGAGGCCAGCGGCGTGTCCTCGTTAAACCCGAAGTCGGGATTGGCCAGGTAGAACGCCCTCTGTGAGGCCGTCGGCAGGTTCGATTCGTTGTGGTTGTTGCCGTAGTCGGTGGTGTACCAGCGGCCGGTGGCCGGCTCCGGCCACTCTGGCGCAGAGGGGCAGCGGTAGATTCCCTGGTTCTTCACGTACGGGTCGAGCTTGGTCTTGTAGGAGAAGGGCGCCCGCGCCTCCGGCGTGTCCGGTGTCCCGATGGGAGCCGTGCGCTCGGTGACGTGCGGCGGGAACGTCTCGTCGTAGTCCTGCAGGTACATCAGGTACGCCTTACCCAACTGGCTCGTGTTCGAAAGGCAGGCGGCCTGCCGAGCCTTCTCACGGGCACGCGCAAACACCGGGAAAAGTATCGCGGCAAGAATTGCGATAATTGCAATAACAACGAGAAGCTCTATCAGGGTAAAAGCGGAGTGGCGAACGGCGGGGTAGCGCATGGCGGCATCTCTCCCAGAGAATTGGAAACATCGGGATCGGTGACGAGAAACAGGCCCGGGCGGCGTGTCAGCAACGGCGCCCACCATCTCACGGCTCCCGGCTGAGCCTGCACGACCGGGAGCCGCGCGAACAGCAGCCGGTTCGCGGCGTCCGCAGCGGGAGGGACGTCACGGTTTCCCTTCCTTCTCCCGTGCGGCAGCGGCGCCCGCTGCCGCTGCCGCCGTAACCGCCTTTCCGGGCGGGGCTGCACCCCGCGCCGCGAGGGCTCTTTCCCGTGGGGTGTCTGTGAAAAGGCCCGCGAGCGCGGTCCGGTCTTCGCGCTGGTAGCCCAGCGCCGCGCTCCAGTCGGCGAACGTGAGCACGGACTCGTTCAGTGCGTCATGGGTAATGTCCGTGCGGGACAGCGCGGTCTTCAGAATCGCTTCGGGCAGCTTTTTGCCCTGGTTGAGGGCGGCGAGCCGTTCGCCAATCACCCTGCGCGCCTCCTCCGGCCGGGCGCCGATGGCGTCCACCGCGGCGATGTGGGCGCCCAGGAACTTCTCCACCAGATCCGGGTGCTTCTCCAGAAACTCCGAGCGCGCGATCACGACGGTCGTGGCGAACTTCCCGCCGGGCCACAGGTCGCGCTCGTCCACCACTACCCGGGCGCCCGCCTCTGCCTCCAGGCGTGCGACCCACGGCTCCGGTAGCCAGGCAGCGTCGATCTGCTTCTCCTTGAAAAGGTTCAGCGTGTCCGCGGGGGCGTACTGTACCACGTCCACCGTGCCGCCCTTCTCCCGGGGCTTGAGGCCCGCCTCCGCGAGGGCGTGGCGCAGCGAAATATCCTGCGTGCCGCCCGTCTGCGGCACGGCCACGCGCTTCCCGCCCAGGTCCGCGACGCCCTTCAGGGGGATATCCTGCCGTGCGACCAGGGCCGCGCCGCCCGATGACGCCCCGGCGACGATGCGTAGCGCCTTGCCGCGGCTCTTGAGGTAGCCGTTCAGGGCGGGACCGGGGCCGATGTAGCCAATGTCCACCTCGCCCGCGAAGAGCGCCTCGATCTCCGACGGCCCTGCGGTGAATACGCGCTCCTCGACCCGGATGGAGTCGCCCAGAGCCTCCTCAAACGCGCCGGTCCCGCTGGCGTATAGCGCGGCAGCGTGCGTCACGTTCGGGAAGAACGCCACCCGTACCGCCGCAGGAGGGGCCGTCGCGCCGTCCGCTCCTCCTGCGGTGGCCTTTTGTGCCTCGCCGCGCGGCCCGCAGCCCGCCAGGAAGGTCAGGAGGGCGAAGACCGAAAGGGCGGCTGCTTCGTTTGTAATTTTGGGCGAAAAAGTCAACTTTAATATCCGAAAAAAGCCTGTGCCCGCGAAAGGCGTTGTCTGTCCCCCGTCCGTCGCCTCACCCGTGAGGGTGACCTTGATTTTACATATAACCGCCTGTTTTTGTCAACTTTATTTTTGTCCGGCGGGAGCGCTGCGGAAACCACGCTCTCCTGCTCACAGTGGGAGGCGAATGTGGCACCGCCCTTGAACTTATGCGCGCAGAGCGCGGCTTCGGTCTGTATGCAGGCAGCGATATCTCGTGCCGCAACGGCGGCATGTGGAGGATGAACCTTTGGGACAGAGGCGAATCGGCGTGGTGATAAGGGCGGTGGCGGCGGTCCTGGCGCTGGGGGCGGTCTCCCTGACGCTGACGTCTTGCGGCGGGTCAGGCGGGAACGACGATAGCAACCCGACGTTCCAGGCCTACCGCCGTCTCTGGGAGCGGGCGCGTCCCCAGAACTACCGCTACACGTTCGAGCGCTCTGCGTTTGCCCCCGATACCGCCATTCGCAAGGTGGTGATCGAGGTGCGGGGCAGGACTACTGTCAGCGTCACCCCCGTCGAGGCCGGGGCGCCGATCGACCGCGCTGCCTACGCGAAGTACGACACCATCGACGAACTGTTCGACCTTCTGGACGATGCCCACCGGCGCGGCGCCCAGGAGCTGCTCACGGAGTTCGACCTGGTATACGGGTACCCGTTCCAGGCGTTCATCGATTACAGCGCCCAGACGACGGACGAAGAGGACTTTTTCCGGGTCTCGGACTTTAAAGCACTGCCGTAGGCTGGCGGTGATACGAAGCCCGCTGCCGCCGTGGACTGAAGTCCCGGCTACGGTTAAGAAGCCCGCCTCCGCGAGCGAAGCTCCGCTTCGTCGGTGCGGGCTCCTACGATCGAAGGGCGGCTACGAATAACCCGTAGCCGCCCCTTGTCCTATGGAGTCGGCGTAGGCCGACTTCTTAACCGTAGCCGGGACTTCAGTCCACGGCGCGCATTCGACGGCGACCAACGACCCCGGGGGCGGTTCCTGCCGCCGCGGTCAGGACAGGTTTTCGGGGTTCAAGCCCTGAAGGTCGGCGGGGACAAACAGGCCGTCCTTGCGGATGAGCTCGTCGTCAAACCACACCTCGCCACCGCCGTAGTCGGGGCGCTGGATCAGCACCATGTCCCAGTGGACCGCCGACTTGTTCCCGTTGCCCACCGTCTCGTAGGCGTTGCCCGGCGTGAAGTGGAGCGAACCCGCGATCTTCTCATCGAAGAGCGTGTCCCGCATCGGATGGAGGATCTTCGGGTTGAACCCGAGCGAGAACTCCCCGATGTAGCGCGCGCCCTCGTCCGTGTCCAGAATCGCGTTCAGGCCCGCGGTGTCGCTCGCGGTCGCCTCCACGATCTTGCCGTCCTTCAGCACCAGGCGCACATCATCGAAGGGCTTGCCCTGGTAGAGCGTCGGCGTGTTGTAGTGCATCACGCCGTTCACGCTGTCCTTGACGGGGCAGGTGAAGCACTCGCCGTCCGGGATGTTGCGCAGGCCCGCGCACGGCTGTGCGCCGATGCCCTTGATGGAGAACGTCAGGTCGGTATCGCGGCCGGTGATGCGTACCCGGTCGGCGCGGCGCATCCGCTCCGCTAGCGGCTCCTGCGCGGCGGCCATCTTCGCGTAGTCCAGGGTGCAGACGTCGAAGTAGAAGTCGGTGAACTGCTCGGTGCTCATGCCCGCAGCCTGCGCGAAGGCGGGGGAGGGGTAGCGTAGCACCACCCACTTGGTGTGGTTGACGCGGCGCCCGGAGTGGACGGGGTGCCACCAGTGCTTCTGATAGAGTGCCATCTTCTCCGCGGGCACGTCGGCCATCTCCAGTGCGTTCTGCGAACCACGGATGCCGATGTAAGCGTCCATCTTCTCCATGCGTGCCAGCTCTAGCTCACCGATGGCGGTCATCTGCTCGGCGGTGGCGTTCCGGTAGAGGGCGCGCAGGACGCGGTTGGAGCGGGTCTCAACGAACGGCATGGCGCCGGCCTGCGTGGCGCGGTCTACCAGGGCGGCGATAATCTCGTCCGGGGCGTCGAAGGACTCTATGAAGACCTTCTCGCCGGGTTCGAGGCGGGTCGAGTGGGAGATGAGGACATCGGCCAGTCGGGCCATGCGGGGGTCGGGCATGGGGGCTCCTTTAGGGGTTTGTCGTATTTTACCGTGTGAACGTCCCCCCAGGCGTCCGTGTGACGCCCGATGTCCAGACCGGCCACGGGGCAAGGGCCAGGTTGCCCTTGCCCCGTGGCCCGGTTCGCTTGATCCAGAGTCAGGTTACGCGGTGCCGGGGTAGAGCACTACCTTGGTGCAGTTGTCGCGCTTCTCCTTGAACATGGCGTAGCCCTCGGCCGCCTGCTCCAGCGGGAGACGGTGCGAGATCAGGAACGTGGTGTCGAGCCGCCCGTTGACGATGTGGTCCATCAGGGTCGGCAGGTAGCGGTGGACGTGGGTCTGGCCCATCTTGAAGGTCAGGCCCTTGGAGTGCGCGGCGCCCATCGGGATCTTGTCCACGAAGCCGCCGTAGACGCCGGGCAGCGAGACGGTACCGCCCTTGCGGCAGGCGAAGATGCACTCACGGAGCACATGAGGCCGGTCGGTGCCCAGGCGCGCGAGCTGCATGGCCTTGTCGTAGAACTGGTCCACGGTGATGCCGTGCGCCTCCAGACCCACGGCGTCGATGCAGGCATCCGGGCCCATGCCGGAGGTGCGGGCGCGCAGCTCGTCCAGCACGTCCACCTCCATATAGTCGATCACCTCCGCACCCGCCTCCTGCGCCAGCTTCAGGCGCTCCGGGAAGCGGTCAATGGCGATCACCCGCTCGGCGCCAAGCAGCAGCGCGCTCTTAATGGTGAACAGACCGACCGGGCCGCAGCCCCAGACCGCCACGGTATCGCCCGGCTGGATGTTGCAGTTCTCGGCGGCCATGTACCCGGTGGGCAGGATGTCGGTCAGGAAGAGCACCTGGTCGTCCGTGACCCCCTCCGGCACCTTGAACGCGCCGACGTCCGCGAACGGCACCCGCACGTACTCGGCCTGCCCGCCTGCATAGCCGCCGAAGATGTGCGAGTAGCCGAACAGGCCCGCCGCAGAGTAGCCGTACATCTTCTCCGCGATCGTGGCGTTCGGGTTCGAGTTGTCGCACAGGCTCCACAGGTCGCGCCGGCAGAAGAAGCAGTTCCCGCAGGAGATGGTAAAGGGGATGACGACCTTATCGCCCGGTTTCAGGTTGGTCACGCCCTTGCCAACCTCGACCACCTCGCCCATAAACTCATGCCCGAGAATGTCTCCATCCTGCATCATGGGGATGAAGCCGTTGTAGATGTGCAGGTCAGACCCGCAGATTGCGGTGGCCGTAATGCGCAGAATCGCGTCGCGGTCGTTGACGATCTGCGGATCGGGGACGTTCGTCACGCGGATATCGTTCTTGCCAAACCAGCAGGCTGCTTTCATGCGTTCATTCGCCTCTCTTTTACGACAGTGTTTGTGTGTTTTGGCGGCGCGTCGCTCGTCCGCGCTTCTCCGTAGGGTGGTTTCCCGGTCGCCAGCAGTGGCTAACCAGGACACGGCGCAAAGCCTGCCCCACTGCGGCGGGGGCAGGCTTCGCCGGGACGGACGGAACCGTTAGAGTACGGGCTGGACAACCTCGGGCGCCGCGGTATGCACAGGGACGGGCGTGGCGACGCCCATGTCCTCACCGCTTGCCCGCTTCTGCGGGGCATCGGACGGGCTGCGGCCCTTGGTGCCGTGCGGCTGTCCGTCGATGGTCGGAACCTCTCCGGCCTCCATCAGGTTTTTGAAGTGCCGCAGGGCGTCGCGCACCTGCACGCCCGGCTCCTCGCCCAGGAGCTTTGCTACAGCGGCGCCGAGGCGGCCGGCGGGCGGGTCATACTCCAGGACGACGCGCACCTCGGTGCCCCGGTCGGCCGGGAGCGCCTTGAACCACACGGAGCCGGCGTTGGGGATATCCGCGCCCTCCACCGACTTCCAGGCGATCATCTCGCCCGGCACTTCGTTGATGATCTCGGCGTCCCACTCCACCGTCTTGCCGAGGGGAGCCTTCGCGACCCAGTGCGAGCGCTTGTTGTCGAGGACCTGGACGGATTCCAGGTGAGGCATGAACCGGGGCAGGTTCTCGAAGTCGTGCCAGAAGGCGAACAACTCCGATGCCGGACGGTTGACCGTCACGACCTTCTCTATCTTGATCCCCTGGTTATGCGGGATCACGGCATTCTCGCTGTCGGTCGCGTCGGATGTCCCGGTCTGCAGCAGGGTATAGCCGGCGCAGCGGCCGGTCACGCCCCGGAATAACAGGTAACCTCCCGCCAGCGCCATCGCTGCGCCGCCGACATCGCGCCGCTTCGCCACGGCGTACGTCGTCAGGGCGACCCCGGCCAGGCCCGAAGCGATACGCTCCGGCATCGCTACGTTCGGCTGGCCGTCGCTCCCGCTAACATGTTCCGGGCGGTTTCCTATAGTGTCATATGACATATGTGGCATCCTCCAACGCTTCTCGTTCAGGTTGTCCGTTCTTTACCCCCCGGGTTCGCGTTCCATACCATCCGGGCTTTCCCCGTCTACTCCTCAGCGCCTCCGTCTTCTTCCGGCGCGTCCGAGGCTGTCACAGGGCGCGCCTCGCGCGGCTCCGGCGTCGCGCCCCTGTCGCTCGACTTCTGCCCGTTATGGCTCTCCCCGCCTAACTGCTTGCGCGCCGCATCGGCGTCGGTGGCAGCGGAATCCTGCGCTTGTTGCGCGTCCGGGTGGCGGTCGCCGATCGTCTGGGTCGGCTCGTCGTCCGCGCCCTGCCCCGTTGCCATTGCGTTCTCCGGCACCACCGTGGTGGTCGCGCTCCTGTCGTCGCTCATGAAAATACCTTTCTGGTTCGCAGCTTTGCCTGTGTCTCGTCCCGTTCGTTCCCGGCAAAAAGTCGGGGGAAACGGGCCGGGCACGCAGAAATGCCCAACCTGTCAACCCGAGGGGTGAAGTGTCGTGTTATCGGTGGGAGACTCGGTGCGCTTGTTTCTGGTCGCGTTTCGCAAGGGGAGGAGAAGCGTGGAATCCATCAGCCTGTCGGCGGAGCTAGCCGCAAGAATTCGGGAGCGGATTGACGCGCTGGGGCCGCCGCCCGACTCGGGGTGGGCGCCGGGAGACTGGGTTGTGCGCGAGTGCCGGGAGACGCTGGGCGCCCTCCCGTTGCACGCCAACTCGATCTATGTCTGGGCGCTGCGGCCGGACGGTACTCTCCTGCGACTGGACCATGAGTCGTTTCGTCAGGAGGTGGAGCCGGAAACCGATGCCCGGCGGCGCTATGGGGCCGTGGCACAGGGGGCACGCCGCTACCCTGAACTTCGAGAGCTCGTACCGGTGTTCCGCGCCGCGTTCCTGGCGGAGCAGGGGCGTACCTACCGGACGTCCGAAGTCAGCCCGGAACTGTTGGAACAGGCGGTACGCGCCCGTCGGGTGCTTCTGGTGCGCGGCGCCGATTCCCGGGCGTTCGGCTCGGGAGGCGTGTGGTTCCGCGTTGCCGCGCCCGAAGACCTGCGCTCAGGGAACGAACTCGATGGCGTAATCTACGGCGCGCCGGTTTCCGACGGGAAGCCGGTGCCGATGATCGGCGCCTTCGACGGCATGCCGGAGTTCTGGCGGCATCACGACGAGACCGAGATCACGCGCCCCTGTGGCCGGATGCTGCCTCCGCAGCGCGTCCGGTTCAAGAAGGCGGTCGCGCGCCTCACGATGACCCTGCTCGGCATGATGCCGCTCACCGTCTCCGTCGCCGCCGCGCCGTACCGCGAACTCCTGCGCGCCTACGCCGAAGAGGACGCCGCGGATGGGCACAGCGAACGGTTTGAACGCGTTGCCGGATGCGGGTGGGCGACCGGGTTTGGGCCGGTCATCTTCGACCCTGCGGGGGAGTGGGAGGCGGAGGGAAAGGTCGCGCCCGTGCTCGAATTCGTTGGGGGGCTGCCGCGCGCCCTGGGGGAGTGGCTCCGCGCGGACGCTACCGAGGGGGCAGCGGAGGCCCGCCTCTGGTACGGCGCCGTGTCCGCGGCGGACTGGCTTTCAACGGCCGTGCGGCGCTGGGTCACCGATGCTGCCTGGGAGGTCCAGGCGGGCGAGGGCATCCCCGACGTTTGGGATGTCGAGGAGGCGGCGGCCGGCGTCGCGTTCTTTCAGGAAAGCCGTTTGCCCCCGCGCTCGGAACAGGAACAGCGCCTGCGTGGACTGCTGGCCGGCAGGGACGGGACGCAAGCAGACCAGTTCCGGCGGGAGTGCGTGGCGGCGCTGGCCCGGAATCTGCAGCGCCTTCCCGGGCTCACCCGGGAGTTGTCATCGGCTCTGGAACTTGCGTCGGCGTGGGCGGATAGCAGAGCAAAGCTCCGTACCGACGCGGAGGCCGCCACGCTTGCTGCCGACGCGGACTGGTGGGGCGAGAGAAGCGGTGACGCCGTCCGCGGCGCCCCGTTCGGCCTGCCGTTCCGTCTGATGCATACCGAAGACCCTGCGGAGGTCGCTGCCCGCATGGTGGAGGCGGCCGGCGCCACGGCGCGCGCCGGTTTCCGGGCGTGGACACAGGGCCTGGTGGTGGTTCGGGAGGGAGCGGAGCAGGAGGCGGGGGATGAGGCGGAGGAGGCCGAAGTCGAGAGGCTTCTGCGTCGTGCCCGCGCCCTGCCCTGGCGCCGTTAGAGCGGGGAGACTACGGCTTGAGGAAGCGCAAGACGAGGGCGAGAGGGACGCCGATCTTGTCCCGCAGGCTGGCGTGGGTGTTGGCGAGGCGGCGGTCTGCCTCCGGCTCCGCGATGGTGTCCAGAGTCAGGCCCGCCGCGCGGCCCGCGGCGAACAGGGTCGAGATACGGTGGACGTGCTGGGCGATGCGGCACTCCTCGCCGTCCACCGACGTAAAGCGCACGTAGGGCGCGCGGTCCTTGCCGCCGTCCGCCTCGGAGGCCGCGCGCAGATTCGCCAGGACGTGCGGGTGCGCGTCGCTGACCACGAGGACGCCGCCGGGGCGCAGGACGCGCGCCATCTCGGCGAACGCCGGCCCGACATCCGGAAGGAACGAGAGCGTGAGCGCGCACACGACCACGTCTGCGGACGCCTCCGGGAAGGGCAGCGTCCGCGTCAGGTCCGCCTCCTGCCAGTCCACGGCCCCCTCCAGGCCGGCGCGGCGCGCTTTGCGCCGCGCCACCGCCAGCATCTCTGCCACGGCGTCCGCGCCGATCACCGGGTGGGCGCCCATGCGCGCTGCCTGGAGAGCGTAGCGCCCGGTCCCGCAGCCCAGGTCCAGCACGGAGGCCCCGGTCAGGTCCGGGAGCGCAGCCAGCGTCTCCGTGCTCTCCAGGAGGTAGAGGGGGCTGCCCGCCGTCCGCTGGTCGTACGTGTCCGCCATCTCCTGGAAGCCGTGGAGCGGCGACAGGTAGAGCGCGTCGAGCGCCCCGTAGAGGCCGGGGGCATCGCGCTTAGCCACCTTCGCCTCGGCGTTGCGCTGCGGGTCGTCGGGCGTCCACATCGCGGTTCGGCCGTGGCTCCCGGCTACGCCCGCATACGCTGGATCACAGCATTGACGAACTCCTGGGTGGTGGCCCGGCCGCCCAGGTCGCCGGTCAGGTGCTTGCCCTCCTTGAACACCGCGAACACGGCGTCCTCGACCCGCTTCGCCGCATCGAACTCGCCAAAGGCGCGCAGCATCATGACGCCGGACATGAGTACGGCGGTCGGGTTCGCCAGCCCCTTGCCCGCGATGTCCGGTGCGGAGCCGTGGACCGCCTCGTACACCACCGCGTCCGGGCCAATGTTAGCGGAGCCGGTCACGCCGAGGCCGCCGACCAAGCCGGACGCCAGGTCAGAGACGATGTCGCCGTACAGGTTCTCCATGACCATGACGTCAAACTGGTGGGGCTTGGTCACAAGCTGCATGCACGTGTTGTCGACGATCATCTCCTGGTACTCGATGTCCGGGAACTCGCGGGCGACGCGCTTGCAGCAGTCGATGAACAGGCCATCCGAGAGCTTCATGATGTTGGCTTTGTGGACGGCGGTGACCTTCTTGCGCTTGTGGGAGACCGCGTACTCGAAGGCGAAGCGGGCGATGCGCAGCGATGCAGCCTCGGTAACGATCTTGATGGACTGGGCAACACCCGGCACGACCACGTGCTCGATGCCTGAGTACAACCCTTCGGAGTTCTCCCGGATCACGACCAGGTCGATATCCTTGAACGGGGTATTGATGCCGGGCAGAGTGCGGGCCGGCCGGACGTTGGCGAACAGGCCGAGCCGCTTGCGCAGGGTGACGTTCACCGACGAGAAGCCGGTGCCAACGGGCGTCGCGATCGGACCCTTCAGCGCGACCTTGTTTTTGATAACGGCGTTGACGACTTCGTCGGGTAGGGGCGTGCCGTAGCGCGGAATCACATCCGCCCCGGCGTCCTGGCGGTCCCAGACAAACGAAAGACCGGTCGCCTCCAGTATCTGCACCGTGGCGTCCACGACCTCCGGGCCGATGCCGTCCCCCGGAATCAGCGTCACGGTGTACGGGGGGGAGGGAAGCGCGGCGGACGCGCCGTCCTGCGCGGCAGTCTGGGGCGTTGCGGTGGTCGCTTCGGCGGTCTCGGTGGCGGCGGCGGGCGAAGTGCTGCTCACGGGTCGTGGCTCCTTGATGGCGATTGTGCGGCCTGCGGCTGCTGGGGCGGCGGCAGCGCGCGTGTCCGTGGTGATTGTAGCCGAACCTGGCGGGACAAGGCAACCGGGCGCCCTGGCAACCGCCTTCGGCGCAGAGTGCGCCCCCTACGAAGGCGTCAGCAGCACCCCCCGCTGCGGGTCCAGCGCCGCCCAGCCTGTCGCTCGTCCCAGCGCTACCAGACGCTCCCGCGCGGCTGCCGCCGCCCGCGGCTCCGCGGATAGAAGGACAGTCACGTGGTCTCTCGCGGTGTCGCCGGGGCCGAGGGCGAAGTCCAGCGCAAAGCCGTCGCCCGAGGTGGTCAGCCACGTGGGGTGTGTGGCGTCCACCTCCGGAAGCGCGGCGACTATCGCGTCCCGAAGCGTGTCCGGCGTGCCGAGGGGATTGCCCATCGGCTCCCCGCGCGTACCGGTAGCGTCCCCGTACAGCCACTCCAGAAGGTCTTCCGTGTCCACGTCTGACAGTGGACGAACCAGATCAAATCGCAGCAGCGCGAGCGGCGGGACGGGCCGCAAGAGCGTCATTTCGCCCACGGGGGGCGTTCCCGGCGCCGCCGTATGCCCGTGGTCGAGGGCGCGGAAGCCGGTAGCGTAGTCCAGCAGCGGAAGCCCGAGGGCGTCCGCAATCTCGGCGTGCCGCTCGCCACCGTGCAGGAAACCGAAGTCTTCGTCCAGGGGGGCGGCGCGCAGCATCGGGGCGACCTCCGCGGCGGCGTCTTCCGGGGCCCTCAGCGCCCGGCAGAGACGCTGTGCATCGCCCCCGGCGGGCGGCAGCTCCTCTCCGGTGCGGACGCCGGGGGCGGCGTCGTAGGTGTCCGTCCAGTCGCCCGCCTCGAAGAGCGCCCAGGTCAGTGTTTCTTCACTTGCTGTCACCTGCCATGCTGCGCAGCCGAGTTTTCGGGACAGGCGCGCCGCCAGCCACAGTGCCGCGCCCTCCGGCGTTTCGTCCTCGGGATAGACCACAGTGACGCCGTCGCGGGTGGGGGAGACAAAGGCCGCCTGCCGCAGTTCCCGGACTGCGGTCAGGACCGCCTCCTGCGCCGGGCCGCGCAGGGTGATGCTGCTGTACTCGCCGTTTTGCATACGGCGTTTATTGTACCGGCTCGGCGGCCGCCGTTCGCCGCTCTGCCAGTTCCGCGGCCAGCGCGGCGCGCTGCCTTTGAAAGGACGCCCTGCCGTGGGTGTCCAGCGCCTCCAGTTCGGTCTCAGCCTCCGAGAAGCGGCCCAGGTGGATGAGGGCGCGGATGCGCTGCCGGCGCGGGTGGAAGCGTTCGGGCTCCTGGGCCAGGTGCGCCACCAGTCGGCTCGTGACGCGCAGGAGGGCGGGCCAGTCCTGCAGCCCTTCCAGGGCTCTGGCGTGTATCGTCAGCGCCGCCGTATCGCCCGGTTCATGCTCAAGGTACCATTCTTCTCAGCGTCTACCCGCCGTTCTGCACAAAGGAGGCCGCGCACGGCGTTTCCCTGAAGGCGGTCCCCGCCGCGGATCGCCTTGCCTTTCTGGCGGATTTCGCGGCGCAGGTAAACGGCTGGCCCCGGCCGGGTTGATCGCCTTGAGGCGGGCAACCGAACGGCGCGGCGGCGTGTCCTACCGGCATGGAACTGCTGCTTGTGATCGTCGGGACGGGGCTGCTGTACGGTCTGGTCGCGTACGCGCGGGAGCGCCGGGAGCGCGAACTGGCCGAGCGGCTGGAGAAGCTGCGGGAAAGGATGCGCGGGGAGCCGCTGGAGGGGGTGGCGGCCGAGGAGGTGAACGCTGCCATCGCCGCGTCGCGCGCCGAGGCAGAGCGCATCCGCGCCTGGCATGGCCGCGGCGGCTTTTGACGGTTTATCCGGCCGCTTCGGCCTCGCGGCGCAGCGCGGCGCGCAGCTCTACGAGCAGGGCGCCGAGGCGGTTCTTGCCGCTGCCGTCCTTGCCCACGCCCCAGTAGTAGTCACCCGGCGCGTTCTCCACGAGGTCCGCATCCCCGGTGCCGAGGAGCAGGTCGCGCAGCTCCGGGTGGGCCGTGAACTTCGCTCGCAGCGCGCGGCGCATCACGTCTTCCTTGACGCTCTCCCAGTCGGCGCGCAGGGGGCGGTGCCGCTCCCGGCCCATGTTCGCCGCGAGTTTCGGCGCGGGGCCAGCCGCGCCTGCTCCTCATGCTCCGTGCCGGCGAACTTCTGGGCCTGAAAGTAGTGCTCGCTCGTCTTCCAGTACCGGCCGTCCAGCTCGAACCCGTAGGCCGCGAAGTTTGAGAACGCGCCGTAGGGCCGCTCGCGGTCGCTGTAAAAGGCTATGATCATGTCGTCCATACGCGAACTATGCCCCTTCTCTGACCGATGCGCCACTGCCCGTGTGGGCACGGCGCTGGGAAACCGTTTTCATGAAAATTTTCTGAAACAGTATTGATGAAACGGATAGCCCGTTGTACACTGGTGCCATGGCGAGTATTCGCGATGTAGCGAAGGAGGCCGGTGTCTCTCCCGCGACTGTGTCCCGGACGTTCACGTCGCCCAGTCTCCTCAACGAAGAGACGCAGAAGCGGGTCCTCGACGCCGCCCGGCGTCTGAATTATCAGCCGCCCCGCCTTCGCCCGGCCCGCATTTCCACCCCCCGGCGCGGCGCGCCGCGCAACGGGGATGCGGAGTTCCGCTCCGGGGACGCGGTACCCCGCGACGCCATCGGTTTCCAGTTCTTCGCTGCCAATCCGGGCGACCCGCTCTTCTCCAATAACTTCTACGCGCCGGTCCTGGCGGGCGCGCAGGCGGAGGCGTCCGCGCTTGGCCTGCACCTGCTCGTTCACACTACCGACCGGCATCAGGTGGCGCAGGAGCTGCCGCGCATGGTGCTGGAGCAGGCGGTCGGGGGGCTGCTTCTGGTCGGCACAGCAGAGCCGGAGGTCCTGGCACGGTTCGCCCACCGGGTGCCGGAGATCGTCCTCGTGGACAATCTGGAGGCTGCCGGCCCGTTCGAGCGGGTCGTATCCGACGGGTTCGACGGGGCGCTGGAGGCGACGAACTATCTGATCAGTCTGGGGCACCGCCGCATCGCCTTCTTCCTGGCCGAGGAGGGCGTGGACACCTTCCGGGAGCGGCGGCGAGGCTGGCTGTGCGCCATGGCGGAGGCCGGGCTGCCGGTGGACCCCGCGCTGGTGGTGGTCGGCGCGAGCACCGAAGAGCGCCTGGAGCGGCTCGCCGCCCGGCTCCGCTCGGAGGACGCGCCCACCGCCCTGCTGGCCGCGAACGACCACTTCGCCCTGATGGCCCTGAACCTGTGTCGCGAACTGAAGATCAAGGTCCCGACCGACCTGAGCGTCGTGGGGTTCGACGACATCCATATGGCGGAGGCGTCGTTCCCCGCCCTGACCACCGTCAAGGTGGACAAGGAGTTCATGGGGAGGCTCGCGGTGCGCCGTCTCCACGCGCGGCTCCACGCCGAAGCCGAGCGCATCGTCGCCTCGCCGGACCCGCTGCCGGTTCGGCATCAGATTCCCACCCATCTTGTCGTCCGCGGATCTACGGGTCCGCCTGTCCTGGTCCGTTAGTCGGTCTGATTCATGCGAAGGGGCGAACGGGACCGCGCCGTCCCCGCCAAGGTATCTAAGGAGTTAAAGATGAAACGTCGTGGTTTTACTCTTATTGAATTGCTCGTCGTCATCGCCATAATAGCGATACTCGCGGCCATACTGTTCCCGGTCTTCGCACAGGCCCGGGAGAAGGCGAGACAGGCATCCTGTCTGAGTAACATGAAACAGCTCGGGTTGGCCTGTCTCATGTACGCGCAGGACTACGACGAGACGTTCTGCGCCCAGGGCGAACCAAACCCGGACAACGGGTGGGGTTGGCAGATGACCTGGATCTACCACACCCAACCGTACATGAAGAACTACGGGGTCATTCAGTGCCCCAGTGACTCCCACGAGGTTGTGGACTGGGCCGGTCCGTCCTTCAGTGTGGTCGCCAACGGGGCCATCTACTACAACAACGGCTGGCAGTTCATCGGCGTCATCAACGCGTCGCGCAACTGGTTCGACATGAACCCGCGCACGGTCGCGGACGTGGTCATGCCCGCGGACACCATCATGCTCGCGGAGCGCCACAGGATGCAGCCGGAGTCCGGAATCACCAACATGGAAGGCGCCTTCAGCCCCTGGCATACCGTCCTGATGGGGGCGGACGGCGTGGACGCTGGCAACTCGTTTCCCGGCAACCAGCAGGGTGCCGCCAACACCCAGTGGTCCCCGCCTGACCCCAACTCGGACGGGGGCATCGCTACTGCGCACAACGGCATGGGTAACTTCGCCTTCGCCGATGGGCACGTGAAGGCGATGAAGCCGCGCCAAACGGTGAACGCGAACCCTGCGTTTGGAAACTGCGCCGGGACCAAGGCTTTCTTCAAGATGTGGGATGCGACGAGGACGCAGTAAGCAATGAAGCGACTTTCCCTGCGGGCTACCGCCGCACTCGTACTCCTGGCTTCTCTTCTGCCGCTGCAGCAGGGATGCTCGCAGAAGAGTGCCGAGAAGTACGGCAGCAAGAAAGAGGACTGGGCCAAGTCGACGCCGCCGCCGCAATACCGGGGGCCGGGGCAGCCGGGCGGCCCGCCCGCCGGACCGCTCCAGCCGCCCCCCGGCCCGCCCCCGGGCGTAACGACGGGGCAGTAGTAGGCGCGGGCGCGCTGCCCCGCGTCCCCCGGCCCACCCACGATTCGGAACCTCGCACGCCGATGCCGTTCTCCCGAGCGGCATCGGCGTGTATTCGGCCTGTGCAAGGTGCGGTATCTTATGCTCTCCTCGGCGCTGACCCTCGCCTTCGGCGCGGCGCTTTCCTTCGTCACGATGACCGGGTGTGGTGACTCCGGCGGGGCCGCCGTGCAGGCGCCCCCGTCCCGCCCCGCCGCGGTTTCCGCTCCGTCCGGTGCCTTTGGGCGTGTGGAGGCGCGCTTCGAACTGCCCGGGCTTACCGGGAACCCGTTCGACTACACCGAGAACGACATCCGCGTGACCTTCGCTCTGCCGGGCGGCGGTACGGCGCAGGTTCCGGCGTTCTTCGACGGCGGACAAACGTGGCGCGTGCGCTACGCGCCGCCCGCCGCAGGCGAGCTGCGCATCACCGGCCTTACCCGGAACGGTGCCGCCGTGGAGGCGAAGGGACTGGAGCCGAAGACGTTCACGGTGGGCGGCAAGGCGGGCCGCGGGTTTGTGCGTCTCGACCCGAAGGACCCGCTGCGGTTCGCCTATGCCGACGGCACGCCCTATTACCCCGTCGGTCTGAACGTCGGCTGGAGCGGCAACACGCCCAAGGGCGTCACCGACATCTTCGTGAAGATGGGGGAGAACGGCCTGAACTGGTCGCGCGTGTGGATGTGCCACTGGGACGGCAAGAACCTCGACTGGGTGATGGGCACGAAGAACGAGCCGGGCACGCTGAGCCTGGACGTAGCCCGGCGGTGGGACGCCATCCTGGCGGGCGCTGAGAAGCAGGGCATCGGCGTCCAGGTCGTGCTCCAGCACCATGGGCAGTACTCCAGCACCGTCAACCCGAACTGGGGGGAGAACCCGTGGAACGCAGCGAACGGCGGCTTCCTGAACAAGCCCGAAGAGTTCTTCACGAATGCGAAGGCGAAGGCGCTCACCCGCGCCAAGTACCGCTATATCGTGGCGCGTTACGGTGCGTTCCCCTCCGTGCTGTCGTGGGAACTCTTCAACGAGGTCGAGTGGACCGACGCAATTCGCGGCGGTAAGCCGGAGACGGTCGCGGCGTGGCATAAGGAGATGGCGACGTTCCTGCGGGAGCAGGACCCGCATGGTCACCTCGTCTGCACCTCGTCGGATACAAAGATTCCCGGGCTGTACGACGCCATGGACTACGTACAGCCGCACCACTACCCGAACGATGCGGTTGGGGCGGTGACCGCGCACGACCCTGCGGCGTGGAAGAAGCCCGTTTTTATCGGTGAGATCGGGCCGCAGGGGAACCTGAACGGCGACGATGGGGCGTTCCTGCGGCATGCGCTCTGGGCTAGCCTGATGACCCGGGCGAGCGGCGCGGCGCAGTACTGGACCTGGGACCATATCGAGCGGCGCGGCCTGTTCGGCGCCTTCAAGCCTGCGGCGGAGTTCGCCCGCGCGGCGGACCTGGGGGCATGGAGCGGGACCTCGCAGTTCCTGCCGGTGACCACCAGCGTACCCGGAAGCGTCTCCGGCGGGCCGGGGCGCGGTTGGGAGGCGGTGAAGCGCACGGAGTATAATGTGCTGCCGTCCGGGCGGATCGAGGGCATCGAAGAGATGTCGTCGTTCCTGCAGGGCACCGGACACCGTGACATGTTCGAGAAGGCGACGTTCCACGTCACCATGCCGGCGGCGGGCCAGGTCCGGGTGCGCCTCAAGCAGGTCGCGCGGCAGGGGGCGCACGTTGTCCTGTCCGTGGACGGCAAGAAGGTGACGGAGCGTGATTACCCGGCGGGGGAGCGCGACCGGCCGCTGGACGATACGCTGACCGCGGACCTGGCCCCGGGCCGGCACACCGTGACCCTGGAGAACACCGGCAGGGACTGGGCCGTGGTGGATCGCGTGACCTTCACGAATGCCGGGGCGTCCCGCGCTGCACTGGGCAGGGTGGCAAAGGACCGGGCCGCGCTGTATGTATGGCGCGGCGGCGCCCGCGACGAGACGGCAAGCGGGAAGGACAGTAAGGACACGGTGGAGGTGGCGGGCCTGACGCCGGGCCGCTACCGGGTGATCTGGTGGGACGTGGAGACGGGCAAGGAGATCGCCCGGGAGACCGCTACGCCGACCGCGGGCAAGCCGCTGACGCTGACCCTGCCGACCCCGCACGACGTGGCGGCATCGGTGATGCCGGAACGGTAACAGGACTATTGCCCTTTTATGACCCTGACCTCTCTTCCCGCCGCCGAAGCTGACACGCACCTCCAGGCTCTGATTCCGGAGATCGCCGCGAACCTGGAGCAGCATATTCTCGCGCCGTGGTACCCGCGCGTCGCTACGGACGCCGCAATGGCCGGATTCCGCCAGGAGTACGACGAGCGGTGGCGGCCCGGTGAGGACTCGGTGCGCTCCGTGGTCTATCAGGCGCGCCTCACCTGGGTCGCGGCGCGGGCGGTGCGCCACCTGCCTGCCCGCAGGGAGGAGTTCGCCCGGTACGCCCGCCATGGGGTCGCCTTCCTGAATGGCCCGCTGCGCGACCGGGAGTACGGCGGCCTGTTCTGGCAGGTCGGCACGAAGAGCGGCGGGCCGGACACCGACCGGGGCGGCGAAAAGCACGCCTACGGCCTCGCGTTCGCGCTGTACGCCGCGGCGGCGGCGCACGAGGCGACGGGGGACCCGGCCGCGCTGGAACTGGCCCAGCACGTCTTCGCCTGGCTGGAGGCGCACGCGCACGACGCGGCGCACGGCGGCTACTACGAGGCGCTGACGCGCGAGGGGCGCCCGATCGTTGACCCGCGGCCAGGCGACCCGGCCGCCATCGATGCCATCGGGACGTGCTACGGCTTCAAGTCGATGAACACGCACCTCCATCTGCTCGAAGCCCTGGCGGAGCTGGCGAAGGTCTGGCCGGACCCGGCGGTGATGGCCCGCCTGCGCGAGGTCTTCGGCATCGTCCGGGACACGATCGCGGTGACGCCGCCGGGCTGCCTGAACCTCTTCTTCACGCCGGACTGGCGCCCCGTGCCCGACCACGACTCGTTCGGCCACGACGTGGAGGCGGCGTACCTTCTGGCCGAAGCCGCCGAAGTCCTGGGCATCCCGGACGACCCGGCGACCTGGGCCGTTGCCCGCGCCCTCGTGGATCATGCGCTCGCCTTCGGCTGGGACACGGCGCACGGCGGCTTTTACGACCACGGCTCCGCGTTCCGCCCCGCGACGGGGCGGGAGAAGATCTGGTGGACCCAGGCGGAGGGGCTGAACGCCCTGCTGCTCTTGCACGACCGCTTCGGCCGGGAAGACCCCCGCTACGCTATCGCCTTCCGCCGCCAGTGGGAATTCATCCGCCGGCACCAGACCGACGAGGAGAGCGGCGGCTGGCGCGCTATGGTCGAACCGGACGGCAAACCCATTCCTGGCCTGGCTAAGAGCGATGCCTGGACCGACCCGTACCACCAGGGCCGCGCCCTGATGAACGTCCTCGACCGGCTGCGCGCCACACGGGAGTAACGGCGGCATGGCACACTCCCTCGCGACCGTCGCCTTCCTCGTCCAGGACTACGACGAGGCCATCGCCTTTTTTACCGGGCCGCTCCGCTTTTCGCTCGTGGAAGACACGCCCCTCGGTGACGGCGGCAAGCGCTGGGTCGTGGTGGCGCCACCCGATTCAGCCGGGGCATCGCTTCTGCTGGCGAAGGCGGCAACCCCTGAGCAGGCAGCGCGCGTCGGCGATCAGACCGGCGGGCGCGTGTTCCTGTTCCTGCACACCCGCGACTTTGAGGACGACTACCGCCACATGCGGGCGCACGGTGTCCGGTTCCTCGAAGCCCCGCGTGAAGAGCCCTACGGCCGCGTCGCCGTTTTCCTGGACCTGTATGGCAACAAGTGGGACCTGATCCAGCCCGCAGCGGCGGAGTAGCCACCGCCCGGGTCGTGCCGTGCCCTCCCGTCTCCTCCGGGTACAATCCCTTACACTTTGCGGTTCTTACCTGCGGCAGGTGTCGCCGCGGCGCGGGCGTGGAATAACCTCCGTAAGACTCGAGCGGAAGACCTTGGGGCGGAGGCATATACGTGGCGAAAGAACCTCTTGATTCCTACCTGAACGACCACCTGGCCGGCTCCGTGGCGGCTCTCGAACTGCTCGACCACCTGGCCGATGCCCACGCGGACACCTCCCTGGGGGCGCTTTTCTCCGGGCTGCACGCGGAGATCTCCGGCGAGCAGCAGGAGCTGAAGGGATTGATGCAGACGGTCGGGGCGGGCGAGAGCGGTCCGCGCAAGGCCGCCGCCTGGATCGGCGAAAAGGTCGCTCTGCTCAAGATGGGGCGGGACGACGGCGTCGGCGGCGCGTTCCGCCTGCTGGAGGCGCTGGACACCCTGGTCGCGGCCATCCGGGGGAAGGAGGCGCTGTGGCGGGCGCTCTCCGCGGCGGCGGAGGACGCGCCGCGGCTCCGCGAGCTCGACTACGCGCGCCTGATCCGCCAGGCGGAAGACCAGCGGGAAAGCCTCGAAGCCGTTCGCATAGACGCTGCCCGGCGGGCGCTGGCGGCACCAGAGGCGCGCTGAGGCGCCGTCACTAAATCCAGCGCTCGTTCGGGCCGAAGTCGGCCTTGTAGTACTCCGAGAGGTGGGTGCCGGGCGGGAAGATGGCGTCGATGGCTGCCCGGTCCTCGTCCGTGACCGTTATCTCTTCGGTGGCGAGATAAGATTCCAACTGCTCCATCGTCTTCGGCCCGATGATGGGGGAGGTGACCCCCGGCTGCGCGGCGACCCACGCGGTGGCGAACTGCGCCGGGTCCACACCCCGCTCCCGGCAGAACGCCAGGTACTCTTCCACCCGGGTCAGGGCGGCGTCATTGTCCCGCTGGAACGGGGCGCTGCGGCCGGTGTAGCGGGCGCCCTCCGGGCGCGCCTGCCCCGCCCGGTACTTGCCGGTGAGGAGGCCGCCCGCCAGCGGCGCCCAGGGGATCGTCCCGATGCCGTAGGTGCGACACATGGGGAGCAGTTCGCGCTCGATGCGCCGGTCCAGCAGGTTGTAGGGCGGCTGCTCGCACACGAACCGGTTCAGGCCCAGCTCCTTGCTCGCCCAGAGCGATTCGACCACCTGCCAGGCGGCAAAGGTGCTGGTGCCGATGTAGCGCACCTTGCCCGCGCGGATCAGGTCGTCCAGGGCACGCAGGGTCTCGTCGATGGGAATGCTGCCCTTGGGCCGGTGAATCTGGTACAGGTCGATGTGGTCGGTGCCGAGACGGCGCAGGCTGTCCTCGCAACCCTGGATGATATGGTAGCGGTGGCTGCCCCAGGCGTTCGGGTCGTGGTCGTCCATCCGGTTGTAGACCTTGGTCGCCAGGAACACACGGTCACGGCGCCCGCCCTGGGCCAGCGCTTTGCCGGTGATGGTCTCGGACTTGCCGCGGCTGTAGACATCGGCCGTATCGAGGAAGTTGATGCCCGCATCCAGGGCGCGGTGGATGATGCGGATTGAATCCTCCTCGTTGCAGTCGTCGCCGAAGTTCATGCATCCGAGGCACAGGCGGCTGACCTGTACCCCGGTGCGGCCGAGAGAGCGGTATTCCATCACACAGCACCTCACTTACCGGATTCTAGACTACGGGTTCGTCCCCGAGCCCGGCTTTCCCTGCCCGTCCAATAGCGTTGTAACCTGTCAACGGGAGCAGGGAGATACTTTGTTTGCTTGTCCGCTATGTAGAGAGAAGGATTCCGGGTTTCGAGACTGAAATAAAGTGGGTCCCTGAGGGGATGCAACAAGGAATCCCCTCGGGTAAAGTAGAATCACAGGGCAAAGTGAAAGGAGCGCCAGGACATGGCATTCAGTGTGAAGTCTGCGAAGACCGGTGAGACCTACTACCTGCACGGTAAGACCACCGAAACGAAAAGCGGGGCAAGGACTCTTTACTTCTTCGCGAAGACGGTGAAGGACGGGGCGCTGGAAGCCCTGCCGGACGGCTACACCACGTCCGAGAGCGCGACCGGTCTGCCGGTACTCAAGAAGAAGGACAAGTAACGAACGCGCGATCACCGGGCGCGTGTGCCTGTCCATGAGGATACACGGGGCGGCGGCAGCGACGACGGCTGCCGCCGCTCTTGTTGCGGCTATACTTGCGGCTATACTGGCTATGACTGAGGATTATGGAAATTAAGAGCGCTGCCTTCTGGGGAACGGAAGGCACGATTGCGCGGGTGTGGGGGGGCGGACGGCGAGAGCTGGTGGCCGCCCGGACAGCGCTCTATCCGGGGGTGGTATCGCCGGAGGTGCTGAGAGGCGGCGGGGATCTGGACCCGGTTCTGGAGCAGACTCAGGTGGTATTCTCCACCTGGGGGATGCCAACCCTGACCACGGAGCAGATCGCCCGGTTTCCCCGCCTGGAGGCGGTCTTCTACGCGGCGGGATCCGTGCAGGGGTTTGCGGCGCCCTTCCTGGAGCGCGGCGTGGCGGTCTACAGTGCGTGGCAGGCGAATGCGGTGCCCGTGGCGGAGTTCACGCTCGCCCAGATTCTCCTCGCCTGCAAGGGGTACTTCGCCAATGTCCGCGACTGCGCCACGCCGGAGGGACGCCGCGGGAAGCCATTCCGCGGGCCGGGCGTCTACGGCGAGACCGTGGCGCTGCTGGGGGCGGGAGCCATCGGGCGGCGCGTGATCGGTCTGTTGCGCCCCTTCCGTCTGCGCGTGGTGGTGTTCGACCCGTTCCTGACCGACGAACGGGCGCGCGAACTCGGGGTGACGCGGGTCTCCCTGGACGAAGCCTTTGCGCAGGGGCTTGTGGTCTCGAATCATCTGGCAAACAAGCCGGAAACGCGCCGCCTGCTCGGCGCGGAGCAGTTTGCACGCCTGCGCCCGGGGGCGACGTTTATCAACACCGGACGCGGCGCGACGGTGGACGAAGCCGCCCTGGTAGACGTCCTGCGCCGCCGGCCGGACCTCACCGCGCTGCTCGATGTGACCGACCCGGAGCCGCCCCTGCTGGACTCGCCTCTGTATGGAATCCCGAACCTGCACCTGACCTCGCACATCGCGGGCTCTATCGGGGACGAGGTGCTGCGGATGGCGGATGCCATGCTGGAAGCCTTCGAGGCGCACCTGCGCTCCGAGCCGTCGGAGGCCCGCGTCACGCCGGAGATGCTGGCGGGCATGGCCTGAAGACGCGACGGCGCAGGTGTGTGCGCTACACCACGATCCAACTTTTTCTCAGGTAGAATTGCATGCGCAGACGGGGGTATGCCCCGTGTTTGCGCGGGTTTCCGTCTGTGAAAGCCGAGGTACCGTACTGTCAGCGGCGGGGGCACCCGAAAACCCGGGTAGGAGTCGCCGAAGGATGTTCACACGCACCACCGAAAGGCGAGCTCTCTTTGGAAAGGCAGTACGCACAAAGGTGGATAATAAGAAAGATCGGGGTATGGGTGTGGCAGCGGTGGCAGCGGCAGGTGGGCGTGAAACTGTGGGAAGGGGCGCGCTTACCAAGGGCGGCGCGCGGGTCTCTTCGGGTATCGTGGGCAGTGGCCAGCAGGAGGCACCGTCCGCCGCCACCACGGTGGCGCTGGCTTCACCGCCCGCGCTGACGAAGTCCTCTCCCCTTCCGCCCCCCTCGTCGCTGCCTGCGTGCCGCGCCGTTTACGAGCCGGCTCCGGACGCGCTTCTGGGGAAGCATCTGGTGATGACTCCCTGGATGCTCCTGGACCGGCTCCGGGAGTGCCAGGAGGAGGCGGCCCGACTCGGGGAGACGGTGCGCCGGCGGGAGTACGGGACGCAGCGGCGCTTCGGCTTCGAGGTGAACCCGCTGGCAGACCAGTTGGACCGCCTCTCGGGTGAGATGGGGAAGATCCTGGCCCTGCTGTGGCGCGGCGGGCTGTGGACCGACGCCCCGGTGGAGGAGGCGACGAGCGTAGAGGGGCGGACCTACCTGGTCCTGCGGGAGCCGTTCACCGACGGCAAGCCGCACGGGCGGGCGCTCTCTTCGGAAGAAGCGCCGGAATGGGTGCGCGATCTGCTGGGAATCCCCGCGACGGACGACGCGCCCGACCGGTGACCGTCGCCCGCCGCCGCCCCGCGGAGGGGTGCGCCGGTTGACGGAGCCCCTGTCGCGTGCTATACTGACCGATGGCGTCCAGAGCCACGCTCGCGTGCGTGGACGGAGGACGCCATCGGTTTTACGGGGGACGCAAGCGGATGGCGATAGAACCGGAGCGCGCCGCCGGCGGTATCGCGGGCGCGGTGCAGGAGAAGGTCAACGAATACAGCGTCCTGGTCGCGCCCGTCGAGCAGGCCCTGCGTGAACTACGGCTGGCCCAGGGGATGTTGCGGGCGCGCGCGGAGGAGGAGATACACACCCTCTCGCCCGCCCTCGCCGCCCTGTCCGAGGCGTTGGGTATCTCCACCCTGGACCTGTTGCTGGCGAAGGATCGGGCCGCGTTCCTGCGCGAAGCGGCGGCGGTGTCGCCGGTGCCGGTCGAGGAGGTGCGCCGCCGCGTCCTGGAAGCCGGGGCAGGGGCGCCGGAGCAGCTTCGGGCGCTGGGTCTGCCGGAAACGGCGTAGCCTGCGTCCAGATCATTCGTCGGGGTACGGTCTTCATGTCCGGGAATGCATCGCGAACACCTATTCTGATTGCCGTTGTGGGCGTCGCCATCGGACTGCTGGTTCTGCTGAACATATTCCAGCAGCGGAACGACCCAAAGTATCGGGAGCAGATGGAGCGGGAGGCTGCGCGCAAGCGGGCCGAAGAGGCCGCTAAGAATGCGCCGTCCCCCACCCCTGCGGAGCCGGGGCCTGCGAATGAATTGGTGATGTTTGGGGAGGAGAAGACGCTGGGCAAGCCCGGAGGCTCTCCCAAGATTACCGTCGGGTGGCGATGGACTCCGACCGTCCAGGGGGACCCGACCAAAGTGTACAGCGCCGTGCAGGAGATCGTCAGCGCGGCTCCGAACGCCAGTGTGCGCGTGGTAAACCTGGACGCCAAGCCGGGCGCGGTCCCGGAGGGGCTCGTCGTGGCGGGGGGCGGGGTAAACATTCCCCTGTTGCCCGACGGGAGTCTGCCCCTGGAAGCGGTTGGCCCCGCAATTCGGAGCGTGGCAGGCAGTGAGGCGCCCGCGCCGTCCGCGGCGTCACCGTCGCCCGCACCCGCTGGGGCCGTGCCCGCCGCAACCGTGCCCGCGACGCCCGCGCCGTAGTACAGTCGTCTGAATCTGGATAAGAAGTAGAAGTCGTAGCCGTGCGGCGCCCGCGCCGTGCACCCGTCGTCAAGTCGAATCGCAACTGCACTAAGCAGTAGAGGAAACCAGAAGTGCCCAACATTAAGTCGGTCAAGAAAGATGTCATCCGCTCCCGCCAGCGGAACCTGCGCAACCGGTCCGCCAAGAGCGCGATGAAGACCTTCGTGAAGAAGGCGAACGCTGCGATCGCGTCGGGCGACGCTGCGGCGGTCGCGCCGATCCTGTCCCAGACCGTGAGCGTCCTGGACAAGACCGCCAAGCGCGGCATCATCCACAAGAACGCCGCCGCGCGCCGCAAGTCCCGCCTGATGCGCCGCGCCGCGGCCCTCACCGCGCAGGCCGCTTAGTTTTTTAACCGCAGAGGCGCAAAGGACGCAGAGAGGGAGGGGAGATTCTCTTCCTCTCTGCGTCCTTTGCGCCTCTGCGGTTAGCAGAGTTCGATGACGAGGCGCTGGAGGACGGCCTGGGGGGAGTCGCCGCCCGGGAGGACGCCCTTCAGCATGAGGTCGGCCTGGAGCAGCTTTTCCAGACGCTCGGCTAGCTCACCCCCGCTGAAGTTGCGCGCCTGCGCCACGTACTTATCCGCCATCCAGGACATCCGCGGGTTCGCCAGCATCCCGCCCGCGCCGTCGTTCGGCAGCATCGCCAGCACCTCCGGTGGGATCGGCCCCGCCCCGCGGCCGGCGTAACGCTTCTCTCCCAGGTAGCGGAACTGCGCCAGCAGGCGCACCTGCCGCGCCAGTAGCACCAGCGCCCGCGGCGCCACCGACTCCGGGCGCCCCCCGCCGCGGAACAGCGTGGACACATGCCCCAGTGCCTCCTGGCGCCGCCGCATGCCCACAGCATCGCAGAGCTTGAAGATCACATCGTCCGGCCCCCGGGACAGCACCGCTTCCACATCCGCGCCCGTGATGACGTCCGCCGCACCCGCGTGCGCCGCCGCCTTTGCCACCTCGGCGGCGAGACGCCCCACGTCGTCGGGTGGCAGGCCCGCCAGCAGGGCGAGAGCGTCCGGTGCGAGGCGCTTGCCGTTCCGCTCGGCTTCCGAGGCGGCGCGGGTGCGGATATCCTCCGCGGACTTCGGCTGCGCGAAGTCCCGCACCTCGCCCGCCTTCTTCACCGCGTTCAGCAGGTCCGTCGCCACAACGCTCTGGCGCTTGGTCTTGCCGTCCTCCACCACCGGTGCTCCGGTGTGGAGGATCAGCAGTGCGGATTCGGGCAGTCGGTCCAGTCCTGCGGCAAGACGCTTCTGCTCTTCCGTCTCCATCTGCTGGGTGTCCCGTACCAGCACCGCGCGGCGGCCGCCGCCCAGCGCCACGGTCCCCGCCGCGCTCAGGATGCGGTCCGCGGTCGCCCCGTTGCCGTCGACGGTCTCTGCATCGAAGTCCACAAAGTCCGGGTCCACGTGCCGCTCGATCAGCGCCCGCGCCTCAGAGGTTTTGCGGCCCGTTTCCGACCCTGTGAGGAGATAGACACGGACGGTGGCGGAGGCGCTGCCGCTGCTGCCGGTAGTAGCGGAGCGGGAGCGCTTTGCGCCGCCGCTACTGCCCGCTCGCGGGGACGCTGGCATGCTCGCGCGCTCCTTTCCCTTCGGCGGCGCGGTCCCGCTCTCGCAGGGCGCGCAGATCCACCTTCTTCAGGGCGTCGGTCAGGCGGTGCAGGTGCTGCTGGCTCTGCAGGACGTCGTCCCGCGTCACCGTTTCCGGCCCGTACAGAGCCTGCTGCGTGAGCTGCGTCAGCGGGCGCAGCGCGTCCGCCACCTCCGAACCCAGCCGCTCCCGCACCGCCTCCTGAAACTCGCCCGTAGTCATCGTAACGGTTCGGCGGGCACCGTAGCGGCGCAGGCGCTTCTGCGCCGCCTCGTAGCTGTCATAGACCCCATTCGCCAGGATGCGGCCTGTGGCGTTGCCGCTCAGGCGCAGGCGGCTGAGGCGCGCCTGCACCTCGGTCACCACGAAGTACAGCATTCCCAGGCCGCCGCCTATCACCAGCAGGAGCGGCACCCAGCCCGCGGCAAGCAGGCGGTCCAGCAGCGTGGGGTCCTGCTTCACCGGCTCAGGCGTCGTCAACGGGGCGTAGGTCCCCGGCGTGTCCTGCGTTGCGTCGAACACGACCCAGCCGTACCCATTGAAGTACACCTCGGTCCAGGCGTGCAGGTCTGAGCCGCGCAGGACATAGGTCTTCGGGTTGCTGCCCTCCTGCACCGTCCCCGGCGCGAAGCCGGTGGCGAGCCGCGCCGGCAGCTCCGCGTAGCGGCACAGCATGGTCAGGGCCGTGGCGTACAGGTCGCAGTAGCCCTCCTTGGACTCCATCAGGAAGAACTCGACGGCGTCGCGGCGCGGGGGCACCGCGCGCGCATCCAGGGTATACAGGCAGTTGCTCGACACCCAGCGGCGCAGCGCCTCCGCCTTGTCGTAGGGGTTTGTCGCCTTCGCCTCACGCAGGATGTCGTTCACCAGGTTCTGCAGAGTCTGGTTGTCCGCGCCCTGCCGCAGGTACATGGACCGGATGCGGATGGGGTACTGCTGATCGGACTTGCGCAGATCCGCGGGTGTGGCGTCGGGCACCTCGGAGACGACCTCGTACTCCATGCCGTAGCCCGAGGGCGCCCCCATGGTGTTGTCCTGACGGTAGGAAAGCTGCTCCGTGGGGATGCGCACCTCGACCGGCTCCGCTGCGTGGTAGAGCGGCGCGAACGACGACGAGTTCACGTGGAAGCGGTGCGTTTCCCGCTCCACCTTGTTCCGGGGGAACTCCAGGTCCGGCAGGTCAAAGACGTAGAAGCCGTCGCTCCGCTGCTCGCGCTTCGGGGTCAGGGGCTCCCACCGCATTTGCTCCGCCAGGGTGTTGGTCCAGCCCCGGCCGGTGTAGTTGTCATAGACCCGGCCGCGCCAGTAGTGCGGCTTCTGGCTGCGCACGGTCATGCGCTCGGTCGGATCGTCCGAGATCGGACCGAGGCCCACGCTGAACTCGCGCAGATTGTCGAAGGTGAGGCGCGGGGCGACGTTGGTGATGCGGGTCGCCGACGCAGCCGGCACGCTCAGCCGCTGAATGATCGTCGCCAGCGACAGGTTGCGTCCCACCATCTGCATCGGGATGGCGATCAGAAACCCGAGGAAGATGGAGGCCACGCCGCAGGCGAGGGCCACCAGCGCCTGGGTCCGCAGGAGCGTCCACCGCGCCGTCTGCTTGGACACCAGATCGCGCGCCCGACGCGCGCCCACCCCTGCCGGCCCCTCCGCCTCCTCGTCCAGCGACCCGCTCAGGCGCGTGACGCTCTGCATGCCGCTCGCCAGGCTGTTCTGGTGGACCAGCAGGAACGACGCCGCCCCGAGGAACACGACGAAGCAGAAGATCAGCTCGCGGTTGATGTTGACCGTGCCTGTGAGGCCGATCATGGCGATGGCCCAGACGCAGGTGAACACCACGGCTTCGTCCGTGACGAGCATGTACGAGAAGAACGTTGCTGTGAACGCCAGCGCGCACACCAGCAGTATCTCCTGGGAGCCCCGCGCCTCGAACGGCACCACATCCCCGAAGAACCCGCCGCCGCCCCGCAGCATGTACAGAAAGACCAGACCCAGGAACGCCGCCCCGGCCTTGATGAACCGCCCCGCCGTGCCCAGGCGCCGCAGCCAGTACGACACCGCGAACCCGACTATCGTCATGAACATAGCGACGTAGGCGAACCCGGGCTCGGAGAGCTGGTAGGCGACCGCGGCCAGTCCAGAGAGCTGGACGACGCACCCGCCGACATACAGCGGTATGGAGACGTTGGCGTCGGGCTGACGCTCGGCGTCGCCCGCCTTCAGCGTGTCACTGATTTTCCCGAAGAAGGTATTCAAGGTTTCTCCCGCCCTCCTTCCAGGGGGAGTTCTCGCGCTCAATGATGCGCAGTTCGCCGCCCGCGACCGCCGGGCTCATCACCTGCGGCCCGCCAAAGGACGACGGGGCGAAGAAGTAGATGCTGACGCTGTCGCCGTGCTTGACGCGCTCGGTCAGGAAGGCGGTCAGGCGCGGGTCACCTTGCGAGGTCAGGATCGCGTAGTGCGTTCCCTCCTCGAACCGCGCCGCCTGCAGCGCCTCCACAAGCGGGCGCTGCGAATCGGCCTGCGCCCGTGCCAGCGCGTCGAAGAGGCGAAATCGCGCCGCCTCCGGGTCCGCCTCGCGCGGCTGCACGACCACCTTCTCCTGTGGGGTAACGAGCGTCACGCCGCCGCCTGCGCGCAGGGTACGGTCCGCGAGCGTAGCGGCCACCTTCACAGCGTACTCCAGGGTGGTCTCCCGCCCCTCGCCGTACTCCGTGCCCTCGGTCAGGTCCAGGCCGATCACAATGTCCTGCTGGTAGGCCCGCTCGAACTCGACCACCGCCAGCTTGCCCGTGCGCGCCGTGGTCCGCCAGTGGACCCGGCGCAGGGCATCACCCTGCCGGTACTCGCGCACTCCATGGAAGTCCATCCCCTCGCCGCGGCGCGTCTTGCCGTCGCGCTCACGCACCCCGAACATCCCCTCGCCCCCCACGGCGGAGTCCCGCGCGGGAATCGGCTCCGGGTGGACAATTAGCTGGGTCCGCACCGGCAGCGACGCCCCGAAGGTGAAGAGCCCCAGCGGGTCGGTGGTGGAGAGCTTCGCCGGGCCGATGGTGTAAACGCCGCGCTTGACCGGCTCCACGTAGTACGTGCGGTAGCCCGCGTGCCCGTCCCACACTTCCAGAGCCACGGGCGTTGGCTCGTCCGCGGCCTGTCGCATGGCGGCGTCGGCGTCCGGGCCGTCCGCGCTGGTGGGCGGCTGTGCGCCATCTACCAGCGCCAGGCCGGGCGGCAGCAGGTCGGTGATCCGCACTGCGGGCTGCGGCAGGCCGCCCTGCGAGGTCACCTCCAGCAGAATCGGCGTACGCCGCCCCTCCGGCACCGTGGAGACATGCTCCCGCACCGCGGAGAACCGCGTGGCGAAGAGCGCGGCGAGTCCGTACGACGACAGCGGCAGGACCGCCAGCGCCACCGCCATGAGATACAGGTACTGCAGATCGAGTAGGACGGCGACCACGAACAGGAAGGCCGTGGCCACCGTGATGACGAGCGACTTGATGCCCGCCGTACCGCCGAAACGGTTCATGGCGTGGCCTCCTCTTCTTCTTCGCGGAGTGGGGAGTTGGGAAAGCACAGGGTGGGCGAACAGAGCCCGGGCAGAGGCACCGTCTCCAGTCGGCCCGTAACCAGATCGAGGCGGCGAACGCGGTGGCGGTTCGTGTCCGCGATAAACAGGCTGTCCTCCGTCACCGATATTCCCCCCGGTTCATACAGTTCCGCTGTCTCGCCCGTTCCCGCCGCGGTGGTGACCCCGCCCGTGGCCGGATCGACGCGGCGTATGCGGTGATTATACGCGTCGGACACGTACACCTGCCCGCCGGGCGCGTGGAACGCCGCGCCGGTCGGGTGCTGGAAGCGCGCCGCATCCCCGGCGCCGTCCGCGAAGCCGAAATCGAAGAGATCGCCGCCCGCCAGCGTCCGGGCAGCGGTCGCCGTTTGCCCGTCTGCGGCCAGCGTCACGGCGCGTACGCACGACGATTCCGCGTCCGCCACGTACAGCGTGTCTCCGTAAAGCGCGATACCGGACGGCTGCGCGAACGCGGCTTCGAACGCCGTCCCGTCTGCCCGGCCCTCGCGCCCGCTCCCGGCGAGCGGCGCAATGTGGCCCGCGTCGAGGTCCAGTCGCACGATCTGGTGCGCGCCTGCCATCGCAATGTACAGCGTCTGGCCGTCGGCGGAGAGCGCCAGCGCCCACGGCGAGTTCAGGTCCGTAGCACGCGCCGACCCCTCGCGTACCGCCTCGAGCGCCTGACGCCCGGTGCCGGCGACGGTGGTCACGGTCCCGGCGCGCAGGTCGGCGCGGCGAACCGCGTGATTTTCGGTATCCGCCACGTACAAGGCGTTGCCGTCTGAGGAGAGCCCCAGCCCCTGCGGCCCGCGAAACGCCGCCTCCGCAAAGGCGCCGTCCGCGAGTCCCGGCGTCCCGCTTCCGATGTACGTGTAGTTGCCACCGTTTCCGGCTGCGTTAGGGGCGAGTGGGGCCGCCACGATTCGGTGGTGCCCGGTGTCGGCCACGAACAGACGCCCGCTTGCCGCGTCCGCCAGCACCGCACCGGGGTAGAGCAGGGGGCGGTCTTCGGGCAGCGCGGACAGGGCGACGGTCAGGGGCGCCGCCGTGGCTTCCCCCGCCGCTGCCAGCAATGCGTCAATGATCTCCGCCAGGGCCTCCCGGTGCCCTTCGCCGGAGACAGCAGCGACGACGTAGCCCCGCGCGTCCACCAACACCAGCGTCGGCCAGGCGCGCACGGCGTACGCCCTGCGGACGGCATGGTCGTCGTCGCGCACCACCGGGTGCGCGATGCTATGCCGCAGGAGGGCGTGATCCAGGCTTTCGCCGCCGTTCCGCTCGGCGTCGAACTTCCCGCTGTGGACGCCGACCACCTGAAAGGGGGCGTTCCGGTAGCGCCGCTCCAGGAACTCCAGATCGGGAAGGACGTGCAGGCAGTTAATGCAGCCGTAGGTCCAGAAGTCGAGCAGCACCACCCGGCCCGCGAGCGACACCCCGCGCCCGGTGTCACGTATCTGGAGTGCCGTTCCCCCGTGTTCCGCCACAAGAGCGGGTCTGCCGGTAGTTCGGGGGCGCGCACGGTTCCGGCGCGGCGGTGCGATGCCAACGGGCGATTCCTCCCACGCTCAGTGTACCGTGCGCGCGGGCGGCACAGGGGAGGAGGGCATCTGCAGGGAGGGGAAACAATCGGTCATGGAACTGCGCCTGTGCGAAGAGCCAGCGGACGACGCGGAGACGCTGAAGCGGTACGGCACGGTGCCCATCGCCTTTCGGGTGACCTCCCGGCTCGCGGTGCGGCCCGTGGAGAGCGGTCTCGGCGGTCTGCTGCTGGCGGAGGAGCCCGTCGCCGCGCCCTACGTCAAGGACTACGACGCGCTGGACGGCGAGGGGCCGACCCGCTGGCGTGACCACTTTGATTTGTCCCGGTGGGGCGTGATCGCGGCGTTCGACGGCGCGGCGGCGCGCGTGGGCGGTGCCGTGCTCGCGTGGGACACGCCGGGGGTGGACATGCTGGAGGGGCGCCGCGACCTGGCCGTGCTCTGGGACCTGCGGGTGCGGCCGGAGTATCGCGGGCAAGGCGTGGGCGCCGCCCTGTTCGCCGCGGCGGCTGCCTGGGCACGGGCGCGCGGGTGCCGCGAACTCAAGATTGAGACGCAGAACGTCAACGTCCCCGCGTGCCGGTTCTACGCCCGCCAGGGGAGCGTTCTGAGAACCATCCGGCAGGGCGCCTACCCCGATCTGCCGGATGAGGTACAACTGCTCTGGTACTGATCACTGGAGGACGGATAGGAGTCGTCGCATTGGGGAAGGTCATCGACAGCATCGACGGGGAACTGGCCGCGTGGCTGGAGGCGCAGCCCGTCTTCTTCGTGGCGAGCGCGCCGCTCGCGGCGGACGGCCACGTCAACTGCTCGCCCAAGGGCGGCGACTGCTTCCGCGTCCTCGGGCCGCTGGAGGCGGCGTACCTCGACTACACCGGCAGCGGCGCGGAGACGGTCGCGCACCTGCGGGAGAACGGCCGTATCGTCTTGATGTTCTGCGCCTTTGCCGGCCGGCCGAATATCGTCCGCCTGCACGGGGCGGGGGAGATCGTCACCCCAGGACACGCAGATTGGGAGTCCCTGTCCGCCCGCTTCCCGCCGAACCCGGGCGCTCGCGCCGTCGTCCGTGTGCGCGTCGCGCGCGTTTCCACCTCCTGCGGCTTCAGCGTGCCGCTGATGGATTTCCGGGAGAAGCGTGACGTGCTGGACAAGTGGGCGGTCTCCAAGGGCGAGGAGGGGCTGGCCGAGTACCGCGCCCAGAAGAACGCCCGCAGTATCGACGGCCTGCCCGCCCTCGACCCGTAATGCGGCCATCTCGCCACATCGTTGCCGTTCGTGCCAGGGAGTCGTCGCGGTGAAGAAGGTTATCCTTACATTCGAGATCTACCCGTTCCAGATCGACTTTTCGGGGCACGTCAGCAACATCGTGTACGTGCAGTGGATGGAGATCACGCGCCTCAAGCTGCTTGAGGAGGCGGGCTCGTCCGTGCAGGACATGGCCGCCCGCCTCGGTGTCATCCCCGTGCTGACCGACACGCAGATACACTACCGGAAGGCGCTCTACTTCGGGGACCGCGTCCGTGCGGAGGCGTGGGTCTCGGAGTTGCGGCCCGCCTCCGCCTGGGTGGAGTACCGCTTCTACAACGGCGCGAACGAGTTGGCGGCGTCCGGCCGTCAGAAGGGCGTGTACCTGTATCGCGATACGCTCCGCCCGTATCGCCTCACCGCGGAAGAGCGGGCGCGTTTGGAGCTCTACCTGCAGCCGGAAAAGGGCGATTCTTTGGTACAATCGGAAGCAGACATGCGGCGCGAGGCTGCGCCCGGGCGTCCCCCTTCTTCCGATCCCTGAGAGGTTTCCCCGTGGCTATCAACGACATCGCCAGCCTGCGCCGCCATCTCCAGTGGGCCATCGAACTGGAGCACTCCACCATCCCGCCGTATCTGACCGCCCTGTACTCCCTGCACCCCGGGAAGAACGAGGAGGCGCGCCGGGTTCTGCTCAGCATCGCCCTTGAGGAGATGCTGCACATGACGCTAGCGGCGAATGTCCTGAACGCCGTGGGCGGCGTTCCCCGCCTGGACCACCCTGGTTTCCTGCCGAAGTATCCGGCCTACCTCCCGCACAGCGACCGCTCGTTCCAGGTGCCGCTCCAGAAGTTCTCGCGCGAGACGCTGGAGGTCTTCCTGAAGATCGAAAGGCCCGCCCCGCACGGCGCCCACCCGGAAGACGACAACTACGAGACCATCGGGCAGTTCTACGAGGCGCTGGAACTTGGCCTGGTACAGCTCTGCGCGCGCTACGGCGAGGCGCGCGTCTTCACCGGCGACCCGGCCCGGCAGCTAGGGCCGGAGGCGTTCCACTACGACGGCGGCGGGCAGGTCATCGTGGTGACCGACCTGGTCTCCGCGAAACAGGCGCTGGAGGAGATCATCGAACAGGGCGAGGGACTGGACCACGGCTCGATCTGGGATGGCGACCGGTCGATGTTCCACCACTCCCGGAACGAGGTCTCACACTACTACCGCCTGATCGAACTGCTGGAAGGGCGCTACTACAAGCACGGTGATACCCCGCAGTCCGGGCCGACCGGGCACCCCTGCACGGTGGACTGGGATGCTGTGTATGACTTCCGCCCGAACCCCCGGGCAGCGGACTATCCGCACCACAGCGAGGCGCGGGAGGCGCTGCGCGGGTTCGAGCGCGCGTACTGCGACCTGCTCCGGCGGATGCACCGCAGCTTCAACGGCGAGCCGGAGCAGATGGCGCTGGCGGTGGGGGAGATGTACGACATCAAGGCCCGCGCGCAGGAGTTGATGCGGATGCCCTCCGGCGACGGGGACAAGGTGGTGGGACTGGCCTTTGAGTACGCCCCCCCGGCGACCGGCGAGGCGCAAATCCGCATCCTGCCGAACGGCCCGTACGTTGTGGAGGGCAACGTCCCCCTGCGGGTGCGGACCCGCGTAATGAGCGAACTGGGCGAGGCGCTGACCTGGAAGACGGGCGAGACTCTGCGGGAGCACGGGCCCTACGCGCTATGCCGCTGCGGTCGCTCCGACACCAAGCCCTTCTGCGACGGTAGCCACGCGCGCGGTCGGCGTCCGTTTGTGGGGACCGAGCGGGCCGACACCCGCCCGCGCGCCAAGCGGGCGAAGGAGTACCCGGGGGGATCGCGGCTACGGGTGCACCACGACCGGACCATCTGCGCCTTCTCAACCTTCTGCGAGAGCAAGGTCAACGACGTCTGGGCGATGGCGGAGGGCGCAGACGACACCCGGGTGCGCGCGCAGGTCATCTCGATGATCGAGAAGTGCCCCTCCGGCGCGCTGACCTACGACCTGCTGCCGGAGGGGGAGACGGTGGAGCCGTTCCTGCCGAAGGAGATCGGCGTCACCGACAACGGCCCGCTCTGGGTCACGGGCGGCATCCCGATCGACCGCGCGGACGACGCGCCGTGCGAAACGCGCAATCGCGTGACGCTGTGCCGCTGCGGGCGCTCGAAGAACAAGCCCTTCTGCGACGGCACGCACATCGATATCAAGTTCCAGGGGTAGCCGGCGGGCAAGGATCAGTGGTCGAGGCGAAGGGTGAGGCACTTGGCCGACCCGCCTGCCTTCAGGAACTCGCCGAGCGGCGTCTGGTGCAGCGTAAATCCGCGGAGCTGAAGCCAGCAGCCAATCTCCTCGCCGACGGTGTTGCTGACCACATGGCTCCGGCCGACGGCGACGGCGTTGCACGCAAACGCTGCCGCGTCCGCGTCGCTCACCGCCAGTCGCATCTCCTCGGGGACGACGGATTCCACCTTCGTCCGGCTTTCGGCGTCGAACGCCTGCGGGTACCAGAGCAGGAAGCCGCCCGGCAGCGGGCACAGGCAGGTATCGAGGTGGTAGTAGCGCGGATCGACCAGCGCCAGTGACACGACCTCCGCGCCGAATACCTCGGCAAGATGCGGGTGCGCGGCGGCGTCCGAGCGGAAGCCGTGCGCGGCCCAGAGCAGCGGCCTGCCGTCGCGCCCGTCCTCGTGGAACAGGGCATCGCCTGCGCCCTCGAACGCAATACCCGGCGGCAGGTCGCGCAGTGCGAACCCGTTCGCCTCGAACCAGGCGCGGTAGTGCGGCTCCTCGCCCTGACGCTCGGCGTAGCGGAAGCGTGCCGGCACGCAGACACCGCCGCGTACCAGGCCGGCGTTCGCCGTGAACACGATATCGGGCAGCCCCGGCTGTGGCGGGACCAACTCCACCTTCGCACCCAGCTCCTGGGTGAGCAGGCGGTGCAGTGCCGCCCACTGCTGGTGCGCCTCCATCACGCCTACCGTGCCCTGCTTGCCCTGCATCCAGGGGTTGATAACGTACTCGACGCCGAAGAACTCCGGCGGGCACATCAGAAAACGAGCGGTGTTCGTCATTGAAACCTCTTACCTTCCTCCAAAGAGCGCTACGGCGGTGGCGGTCAGAGCCGTCCTGCTGTTACCGTGGACTACCCCGGCGGAGCACTCGTATAAGTAATACGCTTTTGAGAGGGTGCCGGTGCCAGCCCGGAAGGTGGGAAGGTTTTTTGGGCAGGAGGACCCCGAATCAGGCGGTGGTGTACAGGCTGGAGCCCGCCCCCTGACAAACCCCGCTTCGGCAGCCAGATCGACGGCCGGCGCTGCTCCTGCCCCTCGTGAGGGGCAGGAGCAGCGCCGGCCGCAGAGGCGGTGGTACTACCCGCCCTGAACCGATCCGGCGGGGGCGGTGGACAGGTCGAAGGCGAGGATGCGGCCCTTGCCGCCCGTGTCGTACTGGTCCTTCAGGTACAGGGTCTTCGCCTCGACGTTCTCCGGGAGCGGGAAGAAGAAGCGGATGCGCGCCTCCTCGCCCGGCGCCAGCTCGCCGCTGGCGGCCTCCAGGCGGCTTGCCTTCAGGAGGCTCTGCGTGAACGGGACCTTCTCGCCGTCAGCGTCGCGCAGCTCGGCGTTGAAGTGGCTCCAGTAGTAGGACTTCTTCGACTGGGTTGCGTTCTTGATCGTGAACGTAGCCGTGTAGTTGCGATAGCCCGGCTTCAGTTCGCGGCGAAGGACCGGCTCATTCAGGGAGCCCGTGGACTCCAGCTTCACGTCGAAGCTGGACAGCGGGACGTACGTGCCCGCCACCACCGGCACTTCGGCGCGAGTCGTGGCGCCGTCGGCCACCGCCGGGTCGGCGAACGGCGCGGGCACCGGAGTGACCTTGCCGCGCAGGTCGTAGCGCACCACCGGCGCGCCCCGCTCCCGCTCCACAATCAGCTTTGGGGTGGGGCCGTCCGCGGACACCAGGATCGCGGCCTCGCACTCAATCTTCTGCGCGGGCTTGAGCGTGATGCTCAGCGGCGCGTCGTACTTCCCGGCCCGGGCGACCGCCTGGATGAAGTCATGGTTCGTGTCCTGAGCGTCCACCGCCGTAAAGCGCAGGTCGGCCCAGTAGTAGCCCGTGTCGCGCGGGTTCGGGTTGTGGACGGTGTAGCGCAGGATCAGCAGCTTCTGGTCGGCCTTCGGCACCCAGGTGTTGTTGCCGAGGCTGAACCGCTCCACGGAATAGCGGGCGGAGACCAGCGTGAAGTTCAGGGGCTCGCGCTTACCGAGGGTATAGGTCTGGCCGAACTTGCCGAAGTCACCCGGCAACTGCGTGGTGCCGAGTACGATCGGGCCCGTGGCGGCGGCCTGCGGCTTCGTCTGGGGCGCTGGCTTGGGCGCGGCCGGCTTCTTCTGCGCGGCGGGCTTGGGCGCCGCAGGCTTCTTCTTTCCCTGCTGGGCGTCGGCAGGGGTGCCGGCGCCGCAGAGCAGCATACCGGAGTAGCCGATAACGGCGAGCGCGGCAGCGAAACGGTCGGTGCGGAACATGGTGGTGACTCTCCTTGGAAGGTCGCGAATGACGTTGCTTACGGAGGGAAGGATATCCGGCTATCGTGAACAGTTCGTGAACGGGGAGATGCGACGGAAAAAACGCGGCGGTGGCGCCCGGAGCCGTTGCGGCAGGAACGCCCGCGCGGCCCGTCGAACGGAACACCAGAGCAGGCCGGGCTTCCCGCGCGACGCCGCACACCCGGTCCCAAAGGAGCTGAAGACTCACAATGGCAATGAAGAAGGCGCTGATTGTCTGGGGGGGCTGGGACGGCCACGAACCCGAGCAGGTGGCCGCGATCCTGAACGACGCCCTGAAGGCGCACGACTTTGATGTGGAGGTGCGCGACACGCTGGACGCCTACCTCGACGGCGAGAAGCTGAAGGGGCTGGACCTGATCGTCCCGCTGTGGACGATGGGCAAAATCAGTGGCGACCAGCTCCGACCACTGCTTGAGGCGGTACGGGGCGGGGTCGGCATCGGCGGCGTACACGGTGGCATGTGCGATGCGTTCCGTGAGGCAACCGAGTACCAGTTCATGACGGGGGGGCAGTGGGTGGCGCACCCGGGTAACGACGGCGTGGAGTATACGGTGGACGTGCGCGACCCCGATCACTTCATCACGCAGGGGAGCCCGGCGTCGTTCCCCGTCAAGTCCGAGCAGTACTACATGCATGTGGACCCGGCGGTGCGCGTGCTGGCAACTACCCGCTTCCCGGTCGCCCCGGGCCCGCACGAGAAGAACGGGGCCGTGGACATGCCGGTGGTGTGGACGAAGTACTATGGCGAGGGGCGGGTGTTCTACAACTCGCTAGGCCACCACGCCGACATCGTGGCGCAGCCGGAAGTGCTGCACCTGACCACGCGCGGCCTTCTCTGGGCCGCTCATGCCGAGGCGCAGGCAAAGTAACGCGCCACTACAGGGTATAAGCCCGGGGGCGGGCCGGCGACGCCGGCCCGCCTTTTGCCGTTCTCTGAGGAAAGGATACTCCGTTTTATGCCCTCCGGCCGGACAAGCGTCAGCACGGACGAGCCGATACCGCCGCTCTCCGAGCCCCCCGACTGGGGGCGGCTCCCCATACGCGAGTGCGGGGAACCGCTCGTGCCGGTGGCGGCGACGGCGCGGCTGCGGACCCGCAACCTGTACGCGGAGATGGGGATACCGGACGCCCCGCCGTTCGTCCGCGTCCGCGCCGGGGTCCTGGCCCGTCTAGAGCGGGCGGTGGATGCGCTTCCGCCCGGGCTTGCGCTCGTGATCTTTGATGGATTCCGTCCGTTGAGTGTGCAGCAGTGGCTGTATGAGTCGTTCCGGGAGCAGCTCCGCCGGGAGCGGCCGGAACTGTCGGAAGGGGAGCTTCTGGCGCTGCTGGGGCAGTACGTCGCCTCGCCCGTTCCCGACCCCCTGCGCCCGCCGCCGCACCGGACGGGCGGCGCGGCGGATGTGTACCTCGTGGAGGTGGCGACCGGCCGTCCGCTGCCCATGGGAACCGAGCCCGACGCGGCCACTCCCGCCTCCGCGACGCGGTGGTTCGAGGAGCACCCGGCGCCGGGGGAGCCCTTCGCTGCCAATCGGCGCACCCTCTACCACGCCATGACGTCCGCGGGCTTTACGAACTACCTGGGCGAGTGGTGGCACTACGACTTCGGGAACCAGCGCTGGGCGAACTGCGCCGGGGCCGACTCGGCCGTTTACGGCATCGCCGAGTAGCGGGGGCAGCAGCGGCGGCGCCGCCGTAACCGGAGGCGCGACGCGGCGTTTCTTCGTCCATGGACGAAGTTTCCCCATCGGCGCGTAATCCAGCCCACCAGCCGGCGTCTAAGGGAGCGGAGGAGTCCGCTGCAATGCCCACGACGATGGCCGCTTGGCAGAAGGTGGTCGCCACGAATCCCGAACCCGCCGCCACCGCAGACGACGATTCGAATGACCGCGAACTGGTCGCGCGCAGCCGCGCCGGGGACCTCGCAGCGTTCGAGGTGCTGTACCGCCGTCATGAGGGGACGGTGTTTCGCTTCGCCCTGCGTCAGACCGACAGCGCGGACGACGCGGACGACGTCCGCCAGGAGACCTTCGTCCGGGCCTACCAGTCCCTCGCCCGGTACCGGGGGGACGCCCGCTTCCGGACCTACCTGCTGACCATCTGCGCCAACCTGTGCCGCGACCGCCTGCGCGGCCGCCTGCGGCGGCCGGAGCGCGGCTATGGCCTGGAACTTCCTGAGGGGGTGGCCTTCGCGGCTGGGGACGCGCGGGTCGGGTGTCCTGTGGTCGGCCTGGAGCGCGCCGCCGACGCCGCTCTGGTGCGCGCGGCGCTGCGGCAGATGCCCCCCGCGGCGCGGGAGGTGCTGCTCCTGCGCCACGTGGAAGAGCTGGACTTCGACGAGATTGCCCGCGTGCTCGGCTGCACGCGTTTGAGTGTGCCGGTGCGCCTTTTCCGCGCCCGCAACCGCTTCCGGGAAGTTTTCGCCTCGCTGACGCGGGACGAGTCATAAGGCAAAAGGAAGGACCCAACCCGCCATGTTCGGCTGGAACCGCTGCGGCCCCGTGCGGCCGCACCTGTGGGAATACGCGGAAGGGACGCTGGAGGACGGCACGCTCCGCGCACGCGTCGAGCAGCACCTCGCGGGGTGCGCCCGCTGCCGGGCGGAGGTCGCGGAGACCCGCCGTGCTGCCGCCGCCCTGACCGGCTTCGCCGCGCTGCCCGCTCAGTCCGCTGAGCGCCCGGCGAACTGGGAGAGCGTCCGCGCCCGCCTGGAGGCCGCGCCCGCCGAAGCGCCCGCGCCGCCGCCCGCGCCGCAGCCCACCCGCCGCCCGGTCCTCGTCCCCGTGCTGGGGACGGCGTTCGCCGCCGTTGCCGTCGGCGTGGCGACCGTGGCCGTGTCGGGCCTCCTCGGGCGGGATTCGGGAGGGCGTTCGCAGCAGGTGACGTATGCCGTGCCTTCCACGTACGGCGCTGCGGACCGGTCTCCGGTCCGCCTGAGCGTGGACCCGGTGTTCACCATGCTGCCGCCGCGCGGAACGTTCCCGCTGCGTGTGAAGGTGGAGAACCAGACTGGCAAAGCGCAGCAGGCGCGTCTGGTCGTGGAGGTCGGGCGGAACGTACCGGGCGAAGAGCAGCGCTATGAGTACGAAATCAACGTACCCGCCGGGGAGACGGCCCGACGCATCGTGTACCCGTCCTTGAATGCCTACTACGGCTCGAACATGGCCAATGTGACGGTACGGGGCCAGTTCCCGACCCGGAGCGTGGGCGTTCCCATCAACTACAACTACAATGCCGCGTCCGGCAACCACCGGACCTTCGGTTATGTGGGAGACGGCGTCGGCGTCCTGGCGGGCAAATGGCGCGACCGGAGACCGCCGGAGGAGAACTCCTTCTACACGGTGGGCTATGCGAAGCCCGAGGACGCGCCCGACCGGGCGATCGGCTACGACAGCATCGACTACCTCGTGCTCGGCCGTGGGGCGGAGCGCCTGCGCTCCGGGCAGTGGCGCGCCATACGGCAGTGGGTACTCAGCGGCGGCGGCCTGATCCTGACGGACGGCGGCGGTGCCGCGTACCTGAACGCTCCCGAAGCCGCGGACCTTTCGCCCGTTATCCCCGCGACACGGTCCGTTCGTAACAGCATGATAGGGGCAACGTCGCTTCCTCCCCTCTCGGCCCCGGGTTTTGCGTTCCCGATCACTCTGGCCGACGTGAAGCCGGGCGCGCATTCGCTGTCGCAGCGCCGGAACCGCGCCGGGCAGGAACGCGACCGTACGCCGCTGGCACTGCGACGCCTGGGCGCCGGGTCTGTCCTGTACCTGGGCTGCGACGCCACGACCCCGGAGTTCCGGGCGTGGGGGGGCGTCGAAGGGTTCTGGACGCAGGTCGGGGATATCGCGCGGCCCGCCGTGGTCGCCAAGGATTTGCGCACGGCAGCGGCCCTGAGCCGGCCGGTAGCTACGACCGGCGCGTCCGCCACCGCCACCGGCGACCCGTTCCGGGTGTCCTTGCCCTCGGTCGCCACGGTGCTGAACTTCTTCGCGGTGTACTTCCTGTTCGCCGTGCCGGTGACGTTCGTGGTGCTCAAGCGCCTGCGCCGCATGGAGTGGGCCTGGGCCACCGGCCCGGTCCTCGCGGTGGTGACCGCGGGAAGCATGGCTCTGCTGACGGTCAACCTGTACAGCGCGAAGCTCAGCCGCCGCACCGCGGGCGTGCTGGTGGGTACCGCCACCGGAGAAGCGCGATTCGTGGGCTACACGGAGCTGTTCTTCCCCCGCGCCGGCTCGTTCCGCGTCGCCGTGCCGGGAGCGGAGGAGTACGAGTTGAGTATCGAGGACAGCAACCCGAACCGCGGACCGCTCACCCCCGAAGGCGCCCGGCGCTCCCTGGTCACTACCGACGCGGGAGGGGAACTGACGGCGCGGGTGGACGTGGCAAACCTCGCGTTCCGCCGCATCTACCACACGCAGACCCTGAACCTCGGCGGCGGCGTCCGGGGGAGCGTCACCCCGCTCCCGAACGGCAAGTGGCGCGTGGACGTCCGCAACGAGACCGACAGAACCATCGAGAACGCCGCCCTCTTCCTGCGCGTCCGGTCAGGGGGACGCCGGAACGGCCCCCGGCCCGTGGGGCCTGGCGGGGCGTACATTGCAACGATCTCGATCGGCACCCTGAAGCCCGGTGCGGAGTACCGAAAGGCCGAGGCATCGGAGACGGACGTACTGCCCTGGACCTCTAACGGCTATCTGCCTCTCGTTCAACAAGTCGCGTCGGTGCCGTCGCCCGTTCTCCTCGGGCAGGTGTCCGGCGAAGACCTTGGACCCGGCATCGGGCAGTGGGTAGGGGACAACGCGAGCGTTACCGTGGCGTTCGACCTGCCGGAGTTGGTCGAGGAAGGAGGCCGGCCGTGAACGACGGAATTCGCGAGTTGCTCACCGAAAATCCGATGACGTTCGAGGGCACGCGCACCTGGCGCCGGTTCTTCCGCGCCGGGGACGGCCAGACCGGCAGGAACGTCAACCGTATCGCCATCGGCGTTCTGGCCGTCCTGTACGCCTGGCTCCTGCTCGTGATCCTGCGGTTCCGCGAGGACATGAGCCAGATGTTCCTGTGGTTTGAAATGGGCGCTCTGACGCTGGCCGTGCCCGCCTCGCTCTACGGGGCGATCTCCCAGGAGCGGGAGAAGCAGACCTGGGACTCGCTCCTGATGACGCGGCTGTCGCCGGGGCAGATCCTCGTCGGGAAGCTCCAGTGGCGCCTGCTCATGGTCCTCGGCCTGATGGCCCTGTTCGCCGTGCCGACGTTCCTGAGCCACGCGGTCACGCGGAACCGCACGGACTACACGCTCGGCGACCTCTTCGCGGTGCAGGCGATCCTCTTCGCCTGGTCCCTTTTCCTGGCGGGTTTCACCCTTATGGTGTCGGCCAAGACGAAGCGCAGCATAACGACCCTGGCGATGGTGGTAGTCGCGCTGCTCTCTTTCCTGGGCCTCGTGCCGGCGCTCTTCTCGCTCTTTACGGGCGCCAACCTGACCCCGGTCCTCGGAATGTACGCCGGCCGCGACCCGTACAACAGTACCTGGCCCCGCCCGGGCGGCACTGAGCCGACTCCGCTGCTCATCACTGGCGCCTTGACCTTGTCCGCGAACCCCGCGATCTATCTGGAGACGGTGCGTGTGAAGCAGGACTATCCGAGTCCCACAGCGGTGCAGAACGCGGACGCCGCGGTAGCCGCCTACGGCCGGAATCTGTTCCTGGCCTACCTCGTCGGAGCGTGGGCCTGCGTCGCGGGGGCGCTGCGGGCGCTCCGGCGGATGGAACTGCCGGAGAACGACGCCACGCGCGTGGCCGGGCCGCTTGCCGCGCGCCTGCGGCCCGCCGCGGTGGGGAGAGAAGAGGGGGGAGCACATGCTGATCGTGGATGACCTGCGCAAGACGTACGGCACCCTGGTGGCGGTGGAGGGGACGACCCTGACGCTGGAGCCGGGGGACATCTTCGGGTTCATCGGGCCGAACGGGGCAGGCAAGACCACCACCATCAAGATGATCGCCACCCTGCTCCGGCCCACCAGCGGCACGGCCAGCATCGACGGCATCGATGTGGTTAAGTACCCGCGGGAGGTGCGCCCGCTCATCGGCTACATGCCGGATGCCTTCGGGGTGTACGACGACATCAAGGTCTGGGAGTACCTCGACTTCTTCGCCGCGGCTTATCGGCCGCCGAAGGAGGAGCGCCCCGCCATCGTGGACCGCGTCCTGACCCTCACGGATCTGCAGGAGAAGCGGGACGCCTTCGTACAGACCCTTTCCCGCGGTATGCAGCAGCGCCTGTGCCTGGCCAAGTGCCTGGTCCACGACCCGAAACTGCTGCTGCTGGACGAGCCGGCCTCCGGTCTGGACCCCCGGGCCCGCATCGAGATCAAGAAGCTTATCGCGCGGCTCGGGGAGATGGGCAAGACGGTGATCGTCTCGTCCCACATCCTGCCGGAGCTGGCAGACTTCTGCAACAAGATCGGCATTATGGAACGGGGGCAGCTTCTGGTGTCCGGTGACGTGCAGGACGTTGTGCGGCGGACGCAGCCGACGCGGCAGATACACATCCGCACCCTGCCGGAGCGAGAAGTGCTGGCGCGAACGAAGGCGACCCTGGAGGGAATGGCGGGCGTGGAGAAGGTGGCGCTGGAGAGCGACGAGCAGACGGTGGTCGTGTCGTACGTCGGGGACCTGGAGGGACAGGTGGCGCTGCTGAAGGCTCTGGTGGAGGCGGATGTGCCCGTGTACTCGTTCGCCGAAACGGCGCTGGACCTGGAAGACGTCTTCCTGCGTGTGACCACGGGAAAGGTGCACTAAAGCGATGCAGCGAGCGATACCGCAGCAAAACGCGCTCCGCGGCTGGTGGCGAGGCCTGCGCGAGTCGGACGCCTTCCAGGCAGTCTTCTCCAACCCGATCCTCGTGCGCGACCTGCGCGCCCAGATGCGCGGCACAAAGTCGTACTGGTACCAGGGGGCTTACCTGCTCCTGCTCGGCGTTCTCGCCGTCGCCGGGTATGCGATGTCCCTGCAAGCGGGGGGCGCCGGGCAGTACGTCGCGGACGGCGCGAACTACTACCAGACCAGCGCGCCGGACATCATCGCCGCGCAGGGGAAGCTGGAGACCTTCTACTACTTCATCTTTCTGACGCTTGCGGGCCTGGTCACCCTGATCGCGCCCGCCCTTACGGCGGCGTCCGTCACCGGCGAGCGGCAGCGCCTTTCGCTGGACCTCCTGGTGACCACGCCGCTGAGTGCGGTCGAACTTCTGGCGGGAAAACTGCTCTCCTCGGTCGCCTTCATGGGACTGCTGCTCGCGCTCTCGCTCCCGGCGTCCGCTCTGTGCGTGCTCCTGGGCGGTGCGACGATCGGGGATGTGTTCCGGGCCTACCTGCTGCTCGCCATCGACGGCGTGGTCTTGTCGGCCATCGGGCTGTTCTTCTCCTGCGCGGCCCGCACCAACCTGTCCGCCCTGTCGTGGACCTACGCCTCCGTGGCCGGGTTCCTCCTGGTGACGATGTGGTACGCCCCCGCGGGCGGCTCGCAAGACTTTTCGGCGCCCGCCAACGGGCTGAGCCTGGCGGTGTCCGCCGCCCTGCTCAACCCGTTCGTCGCTGTACTGCCCCTCGCCGGGCAGTCGTTCCTCCTGGGCGGGCTCCCGATCCCTCTGTGGGTCGGGGCTGCTGTCTTCGCCGCGCTCGGCCTGCGCCTGCTCCTCACGGCGTCCGCCTACCGCCTGGGCCTGCACGGCGGAGCCGGGGCGGTGTCGCTGCGCAAGCAGGGGCTCCTGATCGCGGCGCTCGCTGCCTTCTGCCTCACCTTCGGTTCGGTCATGACCCGGACCAATGCCTACTATGGAGCCGGCCTCAATGCGGAAGGCATCGCCATCCTGCTGATCGCCCTCTTCGCCGGGCTGCTGCCGTTCCTGGCCGGGCTTTTCGTCCCGGCGATAGGCGAGGACGCGCCGCCGGGGCTTACCGAAGCGCAGATGCCCGACGACCGGGCGGCGTACCGGATGCGCGCGGCCCTGCTGCCGGTCGCCTCGGGCGCGCTGCCGTACTTCCACCTGTGGCTCGGGGTGAGCGTGGCGGCGCTGCTGGTCGGGGTGCTCCTGACTCGGGGCATAGGCGATACCACGCTCGTCGTTCCGCTCGTCCTAACCGTGGCGTTCTATGTCTCCGGGCTCGGGTTCCTGTTCTGGGCGGCGTCTCGGCTCGTGTCGCGTCTGATGGATAGCCTCTCCGCGGGGCGCGCCCTGGCCTTCGGCGTCTTCGTCCTCCTGACGGCGCTGCCGCTGCTCGTCATCGCGCTCACCGCTCAGAGCGGCAATTGGAACCAACACCCGTTTGCACCGCTATGGATTGGCTACCCGATCATGCACAGCAACTATGAGGGCGACTTAATGAGAGCCTCGGCGCTCACGGGCGTCCTGTCCTACATAGCCGGCGGCGTTCTTGGCTGGTGGGACGCCCGGCTCCCCCGGCGTGTTCGGTAGTTGGTTGCCGTCGGATGGCCGCCGTGGACTGAAGTCCCGGCTTCCGTGATTCAAGCCCGCCTTCGCGGGCTCCGGCATTCGATGCGGCTACGGATTACCCGTAGCCGCCCCCGTAGACCGGAGTCGGCGGAGGCCGACTTGAATCACGGAAGCCGGGACTTCAGTCCACGGCGGCCATCCGACGGGGAGCAACCCGACAGCGTGGCTACTGACTGCCGAAAATCTCCCTCAGGTGGGCGGCCCGCTCCGGGGGCATGGTGGTGGCAATCATCTCGACCCCTGTGTGGGCCGCCAGCCGAGCCACAGCGTCCAGGTCCATCGCCTCCGAGTACAGGAAGACCGCGGAGGTGCCCTCGGTGATGCCGTGACGCGCCTGGTTAATGAAGTCGGCGTCGATTCCCACGTGGGTGAGGATCCCGTGGAGCGCCTGCGACGACGGGTCCACGTTCGCGGCCTCGGGAGGGACGAAGAAGAGAAGGCCCATCAGGATGCCCCAGAACGCCGGGTCCAGCGACTCCAGCGTCCGCGTTTCCAGGATGGGGCGTGTCATCGGTCGTTTCCGGCCGGGCTGCCAGGTGACCAGCATCCCGTCGTATACCTTAATCAGCCCTTCGTCCCGCGCGCGGAACAGGGTCTCCAGCGACTGCGCTGCCCCGTCCGCCGTGGCGTACTTTCCAACTGTGAGTGACGACATCGGCTCACCTCCGTTTTTTGACCACAAGGAAAGCATACCCGCTGCGCCCTGATTTTTCGGAGGCAGAGGAGAACGCACGGCGCCCGCGGAAGGTGACGGAAGGGGGCGTAAGCTCTCCGCCAAAGATTTTTCAGGAAGGTCATTCGCCGCATGTACGTCGTCTGTGTCACTGTAAAAGTCACGCCGGGAAACGGGGATAAGTTTCTGGAGATCACGCGCAAGAACCACGAGGGCAGCGTGAAGGAGCCGGGCTGTGTGCGCTTCGATGTGCTGCGCGCCGCCAACCCTCCCGCGCCCGGCGAGCCCGAGGTCTTCTTCCTGTACGAGGTCTACCACTCAGAAGAGGACTTTAAGAAGCACCAGCAGACCGAGCACTACTTCGCCTTCCGGGACGGCGTGGCGGATATCATGGCCGAGCCGCGCCAGGGCGTGCGCTTCCACTCTGTCTACCCCGACCCCTGGGAGTGAGCGCGTGAGCGAGGTGCAGACAGGGAGAGCACAAGCGCCCTCAATACGCCGGGCAGGGGACCAGCCGGGCACGCCCTTCTGATATAATCCGAAGGGCAGGTTAGGGAACGCAGTGCCGCCTCCTGGTCTGCCTTCGGAAAGCGAGTATTGTGAGTCATGCCGTCCTCCCGACGTGATTTCCTGCGGCTCGTGGCCGCCGCGCCCGTGGTCGTCGCCTCCTGGACCTCGCCGCTGCTGGCGGCGGGCCTGGAGCGCAAAGCTCCCGTCAAGCACTTCGTCCTCCTCCATAGCAACGACCCGCACGGGCACCTGCTCCCGTTTTCCTTCCAGGAGCGCACGGCTCCCGGCGACTTCCTGGCGTACATGCCCGAGCGAAAGAGCATCGGCGGCATCGCCCGGCGCGCGACCCTTATCAAGGACATCAAGAAGCGCGAAAAGAACGTCTACGCCTTCGATGCGGGCGACTCCATGGACGGCTCGCCGTTCTCGCTGGAGTTCCTGGGCAAGGCGGACTACGATGCCAACAGCCTCGCCGGCTTCGACTACGGGACGTTCGGCAACCACGACTTCAACATGACCCCCGCGCAGTTCAAAGAGATGCGCGAGCGGGTCAAGTATCCCATCGTCCTCGCAAATGTCTTCGAGAAGGGGACGAAGAACCCGGTCGAAAAGCCGTACCTGCTGGAGAACTGGGACGGGCTGAAGGTCGCGGTCCTGGGCCTGACCACTTACTCCGCCCGCACCTACAAGGCCATCGCCGATACCTGGGAGATGCGCGAGCCCATGTCGGTGGCAAGCGACCTGGTGCCGGTGTTGCGCAAGGAGGCGGACCTCGTGGTCGTCCTTGCCCACGACGGCTACGACGAGGACAAGCGCATGGCGCGCGACATCCCCGGCATCGATGTCATCATCGGTGCGCACAGCCATACGCGCCTGCCCGTGGGCGATTACGAACTGGCGGCGCGACCGGGGCGGCGCGACCCGCAAGGCACGGTGATCGTCCAGGCGCACTGCTGGGGCGGCGAACTCGGGCGTCTGGACCTGGACGCGATGCAGATGCCGGACGGTCAGTGGCGCATCGTGCGCTACACGGCGTCCCTCCTGCCGGTCACGGAGTCCGTGCCCGAGCACCCGTCGGTCAAGGCGGTGGTTCAGTCCTACTGGGACCGGATCAAGCCCAAGTACGCTGAGGTGGTGGGCGAGGCCGCCGACGAGTTCGTGGAAGCCGAGGGCGAAGACCCCACCAACTACTTCCTGATGTGTGATGCCCTGCACGCGGGCTTCCCCGATGCCGACTTCGAGATCGAGAACTTCGGTGGCGTGCGCGCTCCGGTGCTGAAGGGCAAGATTACCCGCGCCATGCTGATTGAGGTGGACCCCTTCACGAACACGATGGTGTCGTTCAAGATCAAGGGGAGCGACCTGAAGAAGGTCCTGGCCTACACCCGGCCCTCACCGTCCGCGACCCTGCGCTACCACGCCCGCGCCTTCGCACGGCCCGACGGTAAGAAGAAGGAGTGGACGCTCGTTTCCGCGACCCTGAAGGGGCAGCCTATCGAGGACGAGAAGGTCTACCGCGGCGTCGCATCCTCCTACTACTTCAACTACGGTATCAAGAAGTACGCTCTGGAAGCGCAGGATACCGGCAACCCGCGGATCGAGTACCTGGCAGAGTACATCCGGAAGAACTCTCCGATCCGCCCGACGCCCGATGGGCGCCTCCGCCTTGAGGACAACACGAATATCGAGGATTGACCGTTACCCCACACGCCCCGGCCGGCCCTAGCCGTCGGGGCGTCACTACTAAAGGATAGAAGCAATCATGCGTAAGAAAGTCACCATCATCGGGGCAGGCTTCGTCGGCTCGACCTGCGCCCACTGGATCGCCAGCAAGGAGCTGGCCGACGTTGTCCTCGTGGACATCGCCGAGGGCATTCCGCAGGGCAAGGGGCTCGACCTGGCCGAGGCCGGCCCCATCGAGGGCTTCGATGTCGAGATCGTCGGCACCAACGGCTACGACGAGACCGCGAACAGCGACGTGGTCATCCTGACCTCCGGCGCCCCGCGCAAGCCCGGCATGAGCCGCGAGGATCTGCTCGCCATCAACGCCGACATCACGGCCAGCAACATCGAGAAGGTCGTCAAGACCTCGCCGAACGCCCATATCATCGTGGTCAACAATCCGATGGACACCATGGCGTACCTGGCCTACAAGGTCTCCGGCTTCCCGCGCGAGCGCGTTATGGGCCAGGGCGGCATCCTCGACGCTGGCCGCTACCGCACCTTTATCGCGATGGAGGCGGGTGTGTCCGTGGAGGACATCCAGGCCATGCTCATGGGCGGCCACGGCGACGAGATGGTCCCGCTGCCCCGCTACACCACCATCGGCGGTATCCCGGTTACCGAGTTCATCCCTGAGGACCGGCTGAACGCCATCGTGGAGCGCGCCAAGAAGGGCGGCGGCGAGATCGTGTCCCTGCTGAAGACCGGCTCCGCCTACTACGCCCCGTCCTCCGCCACCGTTCAGATGGTCGAGGCCATCCTGAAGGACAAGAAGCGGGTCGTGCCCGTGTCGGCCTATCTGGACGGCGAGTACGGCGTCAGCGGCATCCACTTCGGCGTCCCGGTCGTGCTGGGCGCGGGCGGTGTGGAGAAGATTATCGAGCTGCCGCTCACCGACGACGAGAAGGCGCTGATGCAGAAGTCCGTGGACCTCGTCAAGAGCAGCATCGCCGCCCTCCCCGAGAAGTACCGCAGCCTGTAGTAGTTACCTTCCCGCAGGAGCAGGAGGCCGGGCGCGTTTCGAGCGCGCCCGGCCTTGCGCGTTTCTGCCGCTGGACCATCGGCATAATGTTTCCGGGAGGCCGATCATGGTTGCGACGCGCGTGTACGAAGAAGTGATCGATTTTCTGGCTTCGGGCGCGAGTCCGGAAGAGATCATCGCCTACCCTCCCTCCGACGGAGCGAAAGCGCGTCTGAGAGTTGATTCAGCGGAAGAAGGCGAGCGAACTTTCGCCGGAGGAGGACGAGGAACTGGCCGTGTACGCACAGTTGGAACACATCATGCGTCTGGCCAAAGCCCGCGCCCGAATTCGCGTCACCCCGA
>CALEKU010000263.1 GCA_937902745.1 uncultured Armatimonadota bacterium | reverse complement strand
GCAGGGGGTGAGGGCTCCCCTCAATCCTCATCGCGGTCGTGGGCGGTGCGGCGGTCGATGACGCCTACGAGGGATTGCAGGTCGAAGTTTCGGTCCTGGCCGGCCAGGCAGATGCCCGACGACAGCACTGTGAGGTCGGTTTTGGCGATGGCAGACGTGTGCCGTTCGCCGTCCCGGGTCTCCCACTCGACCAGGAAAAAGTCGCCCCGGTCCAGTGCTTCGCGCAGTGCGCCGCCGCCCGCCTCCAGCGCCCGGCGCAGGCGCCGCTCCTCGTCGCCCGTTGCGGGCACGATGGGCGCCTCCTCGCTACCCGGCCGCAGACCGACGCGGCGCGCGAAGGCGTCTGCGGTGCGGCGTCGCTGGGCCTCGCGCTGACGGCGCTCCTCCGCCCGCTTTTGCCGCGCCAACTCCTCCTGCCGCGCCCGGTAGGCCGGGCTGCGCTCCAGGCCGATGCGGTAGGCGGTGCGCATCTCCGGGGTCAGACCAGGGAACGCCAGGTCCTCCGGGGCGGCCAGGGAGCGCAGCGCCTCGCGCATCTGCTCGCCCGGCAGCGGGTCGGCCCGCCGGTCCACCTCCTCGAACCAGAAGGTGCCGCCGTCGCCGCGGGAGGTTACCACCTCGAACGCCCGCCCGTCCTCGACCAGGTGGACCAGCACGGGGCGCGCCCCACCGCCAAACCGCTGCGCCATGTCGCTCTCGTTCACGGGGTAGGTGAGCCACGAGCGGCCCGCCACCGGCGCGACGAGGCGCAGGCGCAGGACCGGGAACAGGGCGAGGTAGGCGGCCACGAGCGGGAGGTCCGCCTCCTCCGTCAGCGTCGCGCGGGACGAGCCCTCGGCGGACGGCCGGAACAGGCCCCAGCCCTCGAAATCGGTGGAGTCGGGCGCGAACGTCTGGACGAGGCCGCCGACGCGCGCGCGGACGCGCCCGCCGCGCACGCAGGGCGCGACGAACTCCGTCCGCGCGAATGCCTTCTCGGCGTCCGCCATGCGGTTCAGCAGGTCGTGGATATTCATACTCGTCCGATTCAACGGATTAGCGTAGACATGGCCGGGATAACAGGTCAGGGAAGGGGCGCAGCAAGCGGCGCCCCTACAGCCGAACGAGTCCGGCGAATTCTGCAGAGTGCGCCGCCGTGCCGTTATTTTTAGGTGGCGTTGGCGGGGTTTTCGTCGTCACGGTCCCAGTTTGCCGGGTTGGCTTGAATATAGCGGCGAACGGCCTCCAGTACAGTATCGCTCGGAATACGCCGTTCGTAATAGTTCCTCTGCCACACGGGACGCTCCGAACGGCCGAGGGTACGGTTCATAGCAATGCCCGAGAGCGACTTGTAGGCGCGAAGAATCTGGCCAAGGGTCGGTGCATTTTCGGCTCGTTGCGTGATTCGCAGAATGCCGTGCAGGTGATTCGGCATCACAACGAAGGCATCGAGGGTCACGGTCGGGAAGCGCACGGGTATCTCGCGCCAGTGTGATACCGCGATCTCACCCGCTTCCGTAAGAAGAGTCTTGCCGTCACGCACTTCGCCCAGTAGGCACTCTCTTTGCCAGGTGCAGATGGTGAGGAAGTAGGCGCCCACCCGGCTGTAATCGAACCCTTCGAGCCGTATCGAACGTCGGTGGTGGCGCTCCGGATCGTAGGGCATACAATCCCCTCCTCGAACGGTGGTTTGGAACTCCTGAGGTCAAGGGCGCAGCAAGCGGCGCCCCTTCAGCCGGACGGTTCTTCGTTTCCCGAAGAAACGCCTGCCATCGGCTGAACCATCATTCCCACCTCGCTGTAGGGGCGCCGCTTGCTGCGCCCTTGACCCTGCCATCCCCTGCGACGGCGCCCGTTGCTTCGGCGTCAGGTTACCGCTTCCGCAGACCGATGGCGCCGTCGCCGGCGGTCATCTCGGCGAGGGCGGCCGGGTCCTTCAGGCGGCGCATGGTGTGGCGCAGCTCGTCGATCTGCGACAGCACGGCGTCCGCGAACCGGGCGTCCAGCACCGTCGCCCCGGCGTCCTGGGCGCGGGAGAGCGCGGCGGCGGTCAGCGCCTCCTTCAGGTAGGCCAGCGTAAAGCCGTCGGTCTTGCTGGAGATCAGGGCCGAAAGCTCCTCGACGTTCAGGTCATCCGAGAGGCGGCTGGCGAGTTGGGAGCGGGTGAGGACCCGCCGCACGAACTCGGAGCGCTCCTCCCGGCCCGGCAGCCCGATGTGGAACACTCGGTCGAAGCGGGACGGGCGCTTCAGCAGCGCCTCGTCGATGCGGTCGGGATGGTTCGAGGAGGCCAGGAGCAGGATGCCCTCGTTGCTTGCGAACCCGTCCAACTCGTTCAGGAAGATGGTCCGGTTCTGCGGCGTGATAAGCGTGTCCATGTCCTCCAGCACCAGCAGGCAGGGGGCCAGCTTGCGCGCCCGCTTGAAGATGGACTGGATCGCCTCCTTCTTGTCGTCCTCGCGCAGGTCCCGCACGTACAGGAATGGCAGGTCCGGCAGCGCGGCGGCGGCGGCTTTGCAGATCATGGTCTTGCCGGTGCCAGGCGGGCCGATCAGGAGGACCCCGCGGCGCCACGCGAAGCCCAGGGCCGCATACGCGTCCTTATGCGCGGCCCAGCCCTCAATGGCCTCGTGCAGGCGGGTGAGGGTATCGGTGGGGAGCACCAGATCATCCCAGGTGATGCGTCCCACCTCGGCGTCCATGTCCGGCGCGCTCTCCCAGCCCTCGGCGTAGCGCAGGCAGCGCCCCACCGGCCCCTGGGTGGCGTCCAGCACCGCCTGGGCGAAGCGGCGCACGGTGTCCGCGCTGCGGCCTACCAGGATGTGCTCGCCGTCTACGCTGTAGTTGGGCGACAGAATCACCTCGAAGCGCTCGTTCTCCCAGTGGCACTCGTACCAGCCCAGGTAGGGCCAGAAGACCTGCCGTTCATTCAGGCTCTCGTACTCGTTGGCGCCGGAAACGAGCGGCTTGAGGTCCTGTGTCCGCTCGCGCAGGAAGCGCAGCAGCATAATCCGCTCGGGGTAGACCGTCACGGCGGCGCATCCAGGCAGATGCTTGCGCAGGAGGGCGAGAATAAGCTCCTCACTCTTGCCGCGCCGTGCCTCCGCGAGCAGCGCCTCGTACATCGCCTCCTCGCGCCAGTCGGAGAACGGCGGACCGGGGAACGCGGCGAGTGCGCCGGATACGGGAGAGGTGTGGTGGAGCACGCCATTCTGCGGCGCCGCGGACGGCACAGGCGTGCCGACATACGTGGGTTCTTCTTCGTTGCTCATTTCAGGGGACTTATTGTATCAGTCCGGCGGTGCCGCGGGGAGAGGGGAAACGCGAGGCGGTGCAGGCGTCCGAGGACACCCCGTCGCCCGCCCTGAGTCCGCATCAAGGCGGGCGTGACGTTCGGAGGGTGGCTACCCGGTTTCAGGGAGGAATGTGGGCATGACCACGCCCCGGGGGCGGGTCCACGCGCCGCGCACCTGGGCAAAGTGGATCTCCAGGTTCTTGGCGCCGAGAGCGTAGAGCCGGGCGACCAGGCCGGAGGCTTCCACGGGGACGAGGAACACGGGGGCGCGGCCCCGGCAGCGGTCCAACTCCGCCAGAATGAGGGCGAGCGCTATGTCTTCGTCCGCGGCCACACCCGGGCCGAGCATATGGCTCGCCGGGGTGTTTACGGACGCCAGGAAGCCGCGGATGCCCTGTTCGTCCTCCCATACCGAGGTGTGCCAGATGCCGTCGGCGTTGCTCAGAAAGTGGCGGTAGTCCTTCTCCCGCTCGATGCCCACGAGCTCCCGCTCCAGCGCCGCCATCGCGGGAACGTCCTCCGGGGTAGCCGGGCGCACGTTTGGCGACACCGGCCCCAGCCCCGCCTCCGGCACGGACAGCGCCATATCCTGAAACGCGGTGCGCGGCGTGAAGCCGGCCCGGGTGTAGAGCGAGAACGAGTCGAGGTTCATGGCGGAAGAGACCAGGCGCAGCGGAAGCCCGTCCGCCTCCGCCAGGGCGATGACTTCGTCCAGCATCCGGCGCGCGATGCCCCGCCCGAACCAGGACGGGTGGACGTTCACGATGCCGAGGGAGAGGTGCGTCGGCCGCGGATGGTAGAAGCACGAGCCCACGATGCGCCCGCCCCGGACACTCTCCGGGCGGGAACGGCTCTCCGCGACCACACAGCAGCCAGGGTCCAGCGCCTCGTAGGTACGGCAGTAGACTTCGCAGTCGGCCGGGCTACAGGCGAAGACCGAGCCCTTGCCGCTGGCTTGGTACCAGTGGTTCGTGGATAGGTGGATAAGTGTCGCTACCTCCTCCCAGTCGTCGGGGCGCATCCGGCGCAGAGCAATCTCTTCCATGCCGTCCTCTTCGCCGCTAGAGGGCGCGCTCCCTCTCACGTTTCGCGGCGAAATGAGGTATTAAAGTTCGTATGGCAGGATACAGGCGGCGTGGAGCGCAGCAGGAGTTCGCAGTTATCGGGCTGGGGCGCTTCGGGAGCAGCGTCGCCCTGACCCTCATGTCCCGCGGGCACAGCGTGCTGGGCATCGACCGGGACCCGGAGATCGTGCAGGACCTTTCGGATCGCCTGACGCAGGCGGTGGCGCTCGACTCGACCGATGAGGCGGCGCTTCAGGCGGTGGATATCGCCTCGTTCCGCACTGTCGTCATCGGGATTGGGACCAACTTCGAGGCGAACTTGATGACGATGGCCGCGGTCAAGAGCCTCTGCACCAGTACGGTCATCTGCAAAGCGACCACCGAGCGCCAACGCGACATCCTGCTCAAACTCGGCGCGGACCGCGTGGTCCTGCCGGAGTTCGAGGCGGGCGCGCGCCTGGCGGAGAACCTGGCGCACCCCGGGCAGATCAACTCCATGGATGTCGGCTCGGACTACTGCATCACGGAGATGCGCGCCCCGTCCGAGACATACGGCCGGATGCTGCACGACGCATCGTTTACCCGGCGCTACCACGTGTTCGTCGTCGCCGTGCGTCGTGGCAGCCGTGTCATTCCCACGCCGCCGCCGGACTTCGAGGTCGCTGCGGGCGATACGCTGGTGGTCCTCGGGGCCGCGGACGAGATACTGCGGCTCACGGACGACGAGGGATGAGCCTGCGACGGGAGGCGGTGGGGAGGGGGCCAGGACGACGGCGCCCGCTTCCGAACGCCCTCCGACTGATTGGGGGGCTGGCGCTGCTGGTCGCCGTGGGCTCCCTGCTTCTGTACGGCGCCTGCGTCGGGTCGGCGCGCACACTCAGCCCGCGTGAGGCCATCTTTACTGCCGTCTCCGCGCTCACCGTCACCGGACTGTCGATCATTACGCCGGCGCAGGACCTCACGCCCGCGGCGCAGGTCATCCTCCTGATTCTCGTGGAGATCGGCGGGGTCGGCTTCATGGCGGCGGCGGTGGTTGCCTTCCGCCTGATGGGGCGCAATGTCAACCTGATGGACCGGGTGGCGCTGCGCGACTCGCTGGGCCTGCCGGACCTGAAGAACATCCTGCTCCTGCTCCATCGGGTCATACAGGGAGTCTTTCTGCTCCAGGCGATCGGGGCGCTCCTGCTCTGGCTGCACTGGTTCCGCGGCCCGCTCGGGCCGGCGCGCGCCGCCTTCTACGCCGTGTTCCACGCCGCGTCTTCGTTCTGCAACGCCGGCTTTGACCTGTTCGACGGCCTGCCGGAGTTCCCAACCGGGATGCCCACCGACGGCATCACGCTCCTTATAGAGGGCATGCTGGTCCTGCTGGGCGGTTTGGGCATCCCGGTGCTGGCGGACCTGGTGACCTATCCGCGCAACCACCGACTCTCGCTGCACACCCGCATCACCCTGGGGGTAGTGGCGCTCCTGACGGCCTTCGGGATGGTGGGCATCTTCCTCTCCGAAGGTATGCCGGGCGGGGCGCTGAGCGACCTGCCGTGGCAGCGACGGCTGCCGCTGGCGCTGTTTCAGGCGATCTCGGCGCGCTCCGCGGGCCTGCCGGGCCTGCCCGCGTTTGGCGAGCTGAACCCCGCGACGCAGTACATCCTCAGCATCCTGATGTACATCGGCGGCGCCCCGGCGTCGATGGGGGGCGGCATCACCACGGGGACGCTGGTAGTGATGGTGCTGGCGCTCTGGAGCTTCGCGCGCGGCTGGGAGGCGCCGCAGATCTGGGGGCGCCGTATCCCGATTGTGCTGGTGCGCAAGGCCGCAGCCGTGCTGACCGTGTCTCTGATCCTGGTGCCGCTGTCTACATGGCTGTTGCTGCTGACGCACGACACCACGCTCGCGCAGGCGCAGTTCGAGATTATCTCAGCGTTCGCCACCTGCGGGATGAGCCTGGGTCTGACCCGGCACTTGAACAGCTTCGGCCTGATGCTCGTGATGCTCCTGATGTTCTGGGGGCGCCTCGGCGCCCTGACGATGGTCATTGCGATGGCCCGCCACGTCGAGCCGCAGCGCATCCAGTACCCGGAAGAACAGGTCCTGCTGGGGTGACAGAGGCAAACGTTTATTTGCTATAATGGGGTGTGAGTAATCTCATCACCGAGATCGAAGTGCGCTCTGTGGTGACGGCGCAGAGCCGTGGCGGCGGCATCCCCGCCGGCTTCACCATCAACCCCTACCGCGGCTGCCTGTTTGCGTGCCGCTACTGTTACGCGTCGAAGTTTGTTTATGATGACCCGGTGAAGAAGGCGGACTGGGGGCGCTGGGTCGAGGTGAAGAAGAATGCCGTGGATGCCCTGCGGCGGGAGAGCCACAAGCTACAGGGGCAGTCGGTCTTCGTGGGGTCGGCCACCGACCCGTACCAGCCGGTGGAACTGCGCGCCGGGCTGACCCGGGCGATTCTGGAGACTCTCCTGCTCGCCTTCCCTGAGCGCGTCCATATCCAGACCCGTTCGCCGCATGTGGTCCGCGACATAGACCTGTTCCGGCGCTTCGGTGACAGCCTGACCGTGGGCATCTCCGTCCCCACCGACAGCGAGGTCGTGCGGAAGGTCTTTGAACCGCGCGCCCCGTCGATCCCGCGCCGCCTGAAGGCCGCGCGGGAGCTAAAGGAGGCGGGAGTGCGGGTCACCGCGAGCGTCGCGCCACTTCTGCCCTGCACCCCGGCGCGGATGGCCCGCCTCTTTGCCCCCTGCTTCCACAGCGCCTGGGTCGGCACCCTCCAGTTCTACGAGAAGGAGGACGCCCTGCGCGCGCTATACACCGCGCACGGCTGGGAGGCGTACCTGCGCCCGGAGCACAAGGAACGGGTCAAAGAGGCTCTGGGGGAAGTATTCGCAGAAAATCCCGGGATACAATGACCACGGTGGATGGTACTGCTTAGCAGCACGGACGATGCCCTGTGCAGAGGCCGGCGAAATGCCGACTCTAGGGTAGAAGTTTATCGGCCATAGCCATGTGTTTCACTCCGTACCACAACCGAGGAACAGCCGGGGGCGGCAGCGCCGCTTCCGCTGGCGCGCGTCTTCGACGCGTCGCCTGCCTGCTACTCGCCCTGTGCGCGCTGTGGACGCTGACCGCGGCGCTGCCCGTGGCGGCGATGGTGCGGCTGGCTGCGTCGGAGGGTGCTGCATCCGGCACCGCGGCGCCTCTGCCGGTAGCGGAGGCGGCCGCTGCCTGCGCCTGTCTCCAGTGTAGTTCCGCTGCGGCGCATGGGGGAGAGGGCGCATCTTGCTGCTGCACCCCCGCGCTCGGCAAGGAGACGCCGCCGCAGACCGCCGCCTGCGAACTGCGCGCGCTGTGCGATGAGGGAGCGCCGGACGCCCTTCTGGCGGGTGTCTCCTGGTGCCCGCCTGCTGTACTTCCCGACCCGTCCCGAGCCGTCGTTCTGCCGTCGCTCTTTGAATCGGTGTCGCTGCCGCCCCCGCCCGGGGACGGCTTCTTCGCCGGGGGAGATCAGGCGCTCCCCGAAACCCCGCCCCGCCTCTCCTGACGACCCACGCTTCCTGATTCTCGAAGTCGTCCGCGCCGCCTCACGCCCTGCGCGTCTGCTGCTGCGGCGCCCCGTCGTCACGGAAAGGTATACTCATGTCCATCTGCAAGCGGGCCTCCCGGTATGGGGCAGGCTTCACGCTCATCGAACTGCTCGTCGTCATAGCGATAATAGCGATACTCGCCGCGATCCTTTTTCCTGTCTTCGCCCAGGCGCGCGAGAAGTCCCGGCAGACCTCCTGTCTTTCCAACGGGCGGCAGATCGGCCTGGCGTTCCTGATGTACGCGCAGGACTACGACGATAACCTGGTACTGACCTCGTTCCCGGCGCGTGACAACTCGTGGACGCTGAAGTGCCAGCCCTACATCAAGAACCGCGCGATGTTCCGCTGCCCCAGCGATCAGAGCGAACTGTGGGCGGAGAACGACGAGGACACGCTGGACACCACCCGGCGGATGTCTTCGTACCTGCTGAACGCGTGGATGGCAGGCAGCCAGAAGTACGGCAACCTGGGCAATATCGCCACGCCTGCCAGCGTCATCTATGTCTCCGAGGCCGACGAAACGATCGAATCGCGCGACCACTTCCACCCGTTCTACTGGAATACCGCCGACCCCGACGCCACCCCCTCCGGCTACATGACCAACATGACCTGGGACGCGGCGAAGGGGGAGACGAAGGAGCTGGCGCTGCGCCGCCACAACGAAGGGTTTAACAACGTTTACCTGGACGGCCACAGCAAGTGGAGCCGGTGGTCGCAGCTCTGGTGGCAGGACCCGTCGCGCAACGTTTACGAGGGCGCCTTCGACCCTCGCCAGTAGGACAAACCGAGGAGACACCACCGATGCGAGCTACCACGCTCTTCTGCGCCGCCGCCAGCCTGACGCTGGCGGTCCTGGCCCTGGTCACGCCCGCTGCACGGGCGCACGACACCTGGGTCCAGACCAACACGAACCTGATCCGCGTGGGCGATGCCGTCCATATCGATCTGATGGTCGGCAACCACGGCAACGGCCACCGGGACTTCAAGATGGCCTCCAAGCTGGACATCGCCCCGGCGACGCTGACGGTGGTCGCGCCGGACGGGACGAAGTACGACCTGAAGGACCGCCTGGTGGACACCGGCTACACGCCCAAGGAGGGCTACTGGACGGCACCGTTCGCCACCGATAAGCCCGGCCTGTATCTGGTGGCGCACACCTATGACACCGTGGTCTCCTACGCCCCGGAGCGCGCCATCAAGAGCGCCAAGGCGTTCTTTGTTGCCAGCAAGAGTCTGGATGCCCCCTCCGCGGACAATCCCGGCTTCGATAAGCCGCTCGGGCACCCGCTGGAGTTGGTCCCGGTTGCCAACCCGGTCACGCCGATGGGGCCGGGCTCCCCGCTCATGGTCCGCCTGCTCTACAAGGGCAAGCCGCTGGCGAACACGAAGGTCTCCTGCATCCCGCGGGGCACGGAGTTGAAGGGGGAACTGGACACGCGCTACGAGAAGATGACCGATGCAAAGGGCGAGGTGACGTTCGAGCCGAAGGAGGCGAACTACTACCTGATCGTGGCACACCGGGACGAGATGAACGAGGCGGGCGAACTCGCGGGCAAGCCCTATCAGTTCACCAAGTATGGCGCCACCCTCACTGTCTACGTTCCGCAGATCTGCCCCTGCTGCGGCGGGTAGGGAGGGCGGCGCGGGCCGCGCCATTATACGGGAAAAGAAGACGCCCTCCGCAAGACCGGGCGGAGGGCGCTAAAGGCACGGAGAGGTGCCACGAAAAAAAGGAACCACGCTGGTAGAATAGCACCCGTACGCCTGCCAGGCATCGGGGGCGCTACGTATTTCTGCTTTGCCCCGGACAGGCCCGGCTACGGGGTTCCCGCCGCTTCGGTAGGGGATACCCTCTGGTACACGCGGACGTAATCGACCTCGAACCGGGCGGGGAACTCCGTACCGGCGGGATCGCCGCCGTTCTGCCCTCCAATGGCGAGGTTGAGCAGGAGGTAGTGTGGCTGGCGGAACGGGTTCTCCACAGGACTGGCCGGATTGCGGACGGTGGTGATGTCGGTCTCGTTCAGCAGCACATCGTCCACGTACAGGCGGATCGAGTCGGCATCCCAGTCCATGCGCCAGACATGGAACTTGCGCACCCACTCCTCCGGATCGCCGAACTTCGTCAGCGGAGTGGAACTGCTATCCCACTTCGCCTTCCACCGCTCGGAGGTGCCCCAGGCGACGTTCGCCAGCAGATTGCCCCGGTAGTACTCCATGATGTCGATCTCGCCGCAGGATGGCCACTCACCGTTGACGCCCAGCGTCCAGAATGCGGGCCAGAGGCCCGGCCGCGTGTCGATGCGGGCTCGCATCTCGAAGCGTCCGTAGGTCCAGGAGTGCAGCCCCTCGGTCTTCAGGCTGGCGGCCGTGTAGTCGATAAACTCGCGCTTCTCCTGCCAGCGGTCGCTGCCGGCCCGGTAGGCGGGGTTCGGCCGACGCTCGCGGCGCCCTTCGATCACCAGCATTCCGTTCTTGCAGACCGCGTTCTCGGCCTGATACCATTGAAACTCCTGGTTACGCACGAAGCCGCTTTCGAACTTCCAGTTCTTCGGGTCGGGCGGACCATCCCGGTCGAACTCGTCCGCCCAGACCAGGCGGTACCCGGCGGGCGGGGCGGGGGCCTCCAAGGACGCTTCGGGCGCCGCTGCGGCCGGCAGAAGCAGCGTGGCAGCAGCAGCGGCGGTAGGAAGGTATAACGTTCTACTTTTGGTCACGTGGCGCTCCTTTCGTGAGGGCCAGTACAGGGGCGGCGCCTCTTGCGTGCTCCCAGGACGATGTGGTCGGCGCAGACCGCGCCGCAGGAGAGGAACTCGCTCAACTCGAGCGCTCCCTTTGAAGGAAGGGGTGTCCGGCATGCCGGCGGAAACCCGTCAACTCCAGAGAGCCATCCGCGAAGACGCTCAGCGACGAGTACCCACTGTTCTCCCGGCCTCCGCCCTCCACCATCGCCGCCAGCACGCAGTACGGGATGCCGTTGATCTCGCGGTACTGGTTTTTGTGGCTGTGCCCCTGGAACACGGCCAGGACTTTGCCGGACTTTTCCAGCACCGCGCGCACTGCCGGTGCGGTCGCGACGGCATAGTCGTGCCCCGGGGGCAGGTCGAGGCGCTGGTGGACAAAGACAAGCGTGGGGTGGGGTGTCGCCTTCAGGTCCGCCTCCAGCCAGTCTCGCTCTGCGCGCGGGATGTCCGAGTCGGTCCATTTGAAGTTGCCTGCGGCGTAGGACGTGCCGTCCGCGCGGAAGCAGGCGTCCAGGATAACAAGGTGGATGCCGTTCCGGTCGAAGGAGTAGTAGCTCTTCTTCTGGCCGCACGCGGCGAGGAACTGCTCTTTGGTAAGAGCGGAAACGCAGTGATTGCCAAGTACGTAGTGCTGCTCCCGGCCGATCTTGCGGAACTCCGCGGCGATGGCGCCCAGGAAGCCCGCTTCCGCCCGGGCGTCCGGAGGCGAGGGGGTGTCGATCAGGTCGCCGAGTTCCACGGCGAGGTCCACCTTCTCCCGGTTCAGGGTTTCCGCCGCCTCGCGCATCTTGCCGAGCGACTCGCGATAATAGCGGGTGCCGCGCGTGTCGGCGTCTGCATAGTGGACATCGGCGATAAGTCCGATCTTGAGAAGCGGGGCGGCGGACTGTGCTGCCGGAAGCGACGGAGAGTCGCCCGTGGCGAGGGCACGGCGCGAAGTCGGTGCGGTGCGCGGGGGGCGAATCAGGGACATGGTTTTCTCTCTAGGTTTGGCGCTGGCATGTTTCCTGCGAGATTGTACTCCGGTTCTGACGCTGCCCCAAGATTCCGGCGCATGGCGACGAAATCTCCGCGCAGCTAGTTTGGCTATAGAAAGCAGTTTGGTTATAGAGAACGATCCGCGATGCCGACCTCTACCCGCACCTCCCCAGGTCCTTCGAACGTCGCCGGAACGAGCCGTTTCAGCGTTGGGAGCGCAATGGTTGAGAGCCTGACACCTCAGGATGCCTCCCTGCTCCAGGACGCGGATATCGCCCCTAACGCGTTTTCGACCCTCCTCCTTGGCCAAACGCGTGTCCTGGAGATGGTGATGGAGGGGGAGCCGCTGCTGGAGGTGCTGGACGCGATCGTGGCCCTGATCGAGAATGTCCAGCCGGGGGCGATCGCCAGTATCCTTCTGCTCGATACCCAGGGACGGCTGGTGCATGGTGCTGCACGCCAGTTGCCGGAGCGCTACCTGGACGTTGTGAACGGCGTGACCACCGGCCTGGGTGTCGGCGCCTGCGGCGAGGCAGCCTTTACCGGGAAGCGGGTCGTGGTGGAGGACATCGCGACGCATCCCAACTGGGATGCATACCGGGAGGTTGCTCTCACCTGCGGGCTGGCCGCCTGCTGGTCCGAGCCCATCGTTTCACGGGGCGGGCGCGTGCTGGGCACCTTCGCCCAGTACTACCGCACCTCGCGGGGGCCGACCGAAGCGGAGTTGCGCCTCCAGTCCTTCATGGCGAACCTGGCGCGGGTCGCCATCGAGCGCAGCCGGACCGAGAGCGCGCTGCGGCGCAGCGAAGAGCGCCTGGAGCTGCTACAGGACATCACCTCCCGGCACGACCTCTCCTTCGAGAACAAGGTGAAGTGTCTGCTGGCGCTCGGCTGCGAGCAGTTGGACATGGACACCGGATGTCTGGCGGAGGTAGTGGACGGGCAGTTCCGCGCCTGCTGCGTCCGGTCGGGTGAGGCATCCAGCATCTCCTGCTCCCTGTCGGAGACCTACTGCGGGGAGACGCTGGCACGCGATTCGGTGTTCTCCTTCACCGACCTTGCCACCGCAGACACCGGCCACGGCGAGCTCAGGGAGGGGGTGCGCGCCTACCTGGGGGTTCCGGTCTACTGCGCGGATGCCTGCTACGGCACGCTGAGTTTCACCAGCCGCGCGCCGCGCCCGGAGCCGTTCAGCGTCGCCGAACGGGAGTTCCTGCGCCTGATGGCCCAGTGGGTCGGCGCGGAACTGACGCGTCAGTCGTCCGAGAAGGCCCTGCGCCGGCGCGAGCGCGAATTCCGAACCCTGGTCGAGAACACCCCCGATATCATCGCCCGCTTCGATATCGAGGGCCGGCACACCTTCATCAACCGCGCGGTGGAGGGGATGACGGGCCTTCTCCCCGAAGCCTTTATCGGCAAAACGCCGGAGGAGGCCGGGGTTCCGCCCGAACTGGCGGCGCAGTGGCGCACAGCGGCGGGGGAGGCGATAACCTCCCGCCAGGTTCAGGGGATCCGCTTCGCCTTCGCGACTCCGACAGGCACGCGCATCTTCCAGGGCGTCGTGGTGCCGGAACTCGGGCAGGACGGTGAGGTCACCAGCGTGCTGACGGTGACCCGCGACATCACAGATGCCGAACGCGGGTTCGAGGCGCAGACGCGCCTGACGGCGGTTCTGGCAGAGGCGGAGCAGAAGCAGCGGCGCTTCATCCGTGAGGTTCTGTTCAACGTCTCGGGCGGACGGCTGCGCCTGTGCGACTCCGAGGAGGACCTCCCCGCTCCTGTGGCCGACCCAAACGCGGAGCCTATTGCGCTGGATTCCCCCGCATCTCTGTCGGAGTTCCGGCAGACCGTTGCCCGTGCCTGCGAGCGGATTCCGGGACCGAAGACGGATGTCTCCTTCAACTTGCTTATGGCGGCCGGCGAGGCGGCGATGAACGCTGTGGTCCACGCCACCGGCGGTGAGGCGGTCGCGCTTGCCGACCCGGAGGGGGCGCTCCTTCAGGTATGGGTCCGGGACACAGGGGGCGGCATCGGCGACGAGACCCTGCACCGCGCGACTCTCGAGCGCGGGTTTTCATCCGCGGGTTCGCTCGGTCAGGGGTTCTGGATGATGCTCCAGACCTGCGAGCGCGTGTACCTTCTGACCGGCGCCGCCGGCACCACCGTCGTCCTCGAACAGCCTCTTCAGCCCAAGTCGTGATCGCCTGCCCGCGCCGTCCCGGCGAAAAATCGTCCCGCTTCCTTGACAAGCAGGGACAATGGGGTTATTAATACCCCATTAACAATGAAGTTACCCCTAAGTTACCCGGGTGTTCCCTACAAACAGGGGGCTCTGGCATGAATCCCGCCCCCGCACCCCATAAGCGCCAGCAGGTCGCTGACAGCCTCCGGAAGATGCTGCACGGCCTGAAGGCAGGGGACCGACTGCCCTCTGTCCACGACCTGGAGAAGCACTTTGGCGTTGCCAAGTCCACGGTGGAGGCAGCGGTCAGCGAACTCCAGGCGGAGGGGTTGATTGTGCGGCGCAAGGGGTCGGGGACGTTCGTCGCCGACGCGCCGCGGGGCGCGGGGCGCCGCCAGGTCGGGCGCATCATGATCACCTCGATCCCGCTGGGCACCTCGCTGAACATCTACTCAGCGATGCTCAGCGCCCTGGAATCGGAGATGCGCCGGCTGGGGTACGAACCAGTCCTGTTCTCCGAAGTGAGCCCCGCACTGCGGTTTGCCCAGGCGCAGCAGCGCTGGGAGGCCGGTGCGGTCGATGGCTTTATCAATATCGGCTCCCTGCGCGAGGGGGACCTGGCGACCTACCCCACGGTCCCGGGGGTGGTTATGGGCGAGGTGCCGGACGGCGCTCCGGTGCACCAGGTGGTCGTGGACAATTATGGGGGCGGGCGCGCCGCCGGCCAGTATCTGTGGGGACTGGGGCACCGGCGCATCGCCTTCATGGCCGCCGCGAACCTCGCCCCCGCGGTGAAGCGGCGTCAAGGGCTGGTGGATGCCGTGGTGGACTGCGGCGGTCGTGAGAGCGATGTCGTCCCGATTACCATCACCTGGCGGGCGCTGGGGCAGAACAACTTTCCCGTCATCGAAACGGCGCTGAAGACGGCGCTGGAAGGGCCGGAACCGGTGACCGCGTTCTTCTTCGGCAACGACCAGGTGGCGTTCCCGGCGCTGCAGACCCTCCTCGCCTGGGGGATTCGCATCCCCGGGGACGTTTCGGTGCTCAGTTTCGACGACACGCCCGGCCTCGCCAGCCAGACTCGGCCTGCGCTCACCAGCCTGCGCATGCCGACACTTGGCCTCGGCGCCCTGGCAGTGCAGACGCTGCATCAGGCAAATCAGGAACCTGGCATGCCGTTCCGGCGGCTTGTGCTCCCTGCCGAACTGATTGTCCGGGAATCCTCCGGGCCTCGGGAGGGCAGCGGCAGCGCCTGACGGACGGCAGAAAGACTCACCGGCGAGTAAGGACCATGTTCGTACCGACTGCTGTAAAATCCGCAGGGATCGTCCTCGCTGCCTGGAGCGCGGCGTTCGGTGTCGCCGCACCAGTGGTGGCAGCATCCCGCCTTCCCACCCCGCCCGCCGCCTGCGTAGACGCAGCGATCGCCCTCCCGCTGACCCGGTATCACCGGCACATCAAGGGCGGCGCCCACACCAACATGGCCGGGAGCGGGGGCGGAGCCCCGTTCGTCCTCGCGCTCGCGGCATATGCCGGAGACACCCGCGCGGACGCTCGCCTTCTGGAGCAGATGCGGTACACGCTGACCGGGGGCAATGAGATCACCGCAAACGGCGGCTATCCGGCCCAGCACGAGCGCAACGTCACGGCGATGTTCGCCCTGGCGCGGCGTACTCCCCGCGTGTGGTCCCGGCTGACGCCCGTTGAGGTAGAGCGGGCTGACCTCCTGATGACCGCGGCACTCGTCGCCTCGGCGTTTACCACCTCCGACCGGAACCCGTACGTCCTGGCGAAGACGCAGCAGTACGCGCTGGATGGGGACGCCAACCTGAACCGCGACTGGAACCCTAACTACCGCGAGGGGATGGTCGGGATGCTTCTGGTCGCGCCTGTGTACTTCGGCGGCACCGGCCGGGTAAACGCAATCCTCAAGGAGTACAACCACGCGGCGTTTGTGCGCCGCCTGGAGCGGAGCGGCCTGCCCAACCTGCGCGAAACGTTTGCGTGGAAGGCAGAGCACCCGGAGTCAAACGCGCCCACGGGGGAGATGATCGAGCAGGCGGTACGGGACTACCGCTACAAGGGCGTTCCTGCCACCGATGTCATGAAGATCTACGCCCTGCTGACCGCGGACACCTACGGCAAGACCGTCTTCTGCGGCCTGAACAACGGCGCGGGGATTGCGCTTCCGGATGGCTCGCGCGCGGGGATGCTGGTTTCGGGCTGCGAGACCCTGCCCAACAAGGGCAAGCCCGGCATGCTGAAGGAGCTGGACAGCAACGATGCGGGTGGACCGCGCAGCTCCGTCCTCTATGCTTATGACGGATTCCGGGTGAACCTCATCAACCACCTGACGCTCGTGGCCGGGGGACTGTGGGAGTCGGGCTCGGCGGAGGCGGAAAAGAGCCTGGCGCTTCTGCGGGTCGGCATCCCCGACCTCTGGTATCGCCTTGACCACGGCTACCGCAACTACGCCAAGGGGGGGGGCCAGGGCAGCTTCGGCCAGAGCGACCGGGCGCTGGTCTTCGCGCTGATGCGTCCCCTGTGGGACCGGGTGGCCCGGCCCTACCATGAGGCGCCGCCGACCGGGAGAAGTGCTGCCGCGGGCAGTCGCCTGCGGAGCGATGAGACTGTGTAGGGCCAGGATGCCCTGACTTTCCGTAGGAGGAGAAAGATGTTACACCGCCGTTATCCGAAGAACCCGACAACCGCCGCCTCCCGCCCCGGGGCAGGGCTCACCGCGGGTAAAAGCTCCGCTTTTACCCTGATCGAGCTTCTCGTCGTTATTGCTATCATCGCCATCCTGGCCGCGATCCTGTTCCCTGTCTTTGCACAGGCGCGAGCCAAGGCGCGGCAGACCGCCTGCCTGTCAAACCTCAAGCAGATCGGCACCGCGCTGATGATGTATGGGCAGGACTACGACGAGACGCTGGCGGGCAACGCCTACGAAGTGCCCAACGACGCCACCTGGGGGGACGCCGGCTACCGCGCCCGCTCCGATATCGGGTTCCTCGACCCGGACACCACGAAGGTCAACCGCAACTGGGCCGCGTCCCTGCAGCCGTACCTGAAGAATACGCAGGTCTACCTCTGCCCCGACTCGCAGCCGCGCTCCACCGGGCCGAGCGGCGAGACCTCGAACTATCGGGAGAGCGACCTGCCACAGGCGGGGAACCTGTCGTACCTTCTGAATGGTGTGGTATCGGACATGCCGCTTGCCAGCATTCCGTCGCCTGCGGACACCATCTACGTCCACGAGTACTACTACTACTCTCGCGTGGCCCAGCTCCGCCCGCGCCGCCAGATCAATGCCGGAGTCACCTACTTCCGGGATCTGAACTCCACCCTGTACGACGCCCAGCACGCGTCGTTCTCCGGCTCGAACCTGCTGTACTCGGACGGTCACGCCAAGTTCAAGAAGAAGACCGCCATCAAGTTCAAGGAGTTCGGCGTTGACACCAGCAGCCTGGACAACCCGGAGGCGACCCTGTCCGAAGACGCCACCGCCGCGACCATCGAGAACGCCTGGCTGTTCCGCCCGCTCTTCGAACTGCCGCTGTAAATTCGCCACGGACGGTCCCGCGGATTCTGGACCCGCGGGACCGCGCCCTCAGGAGATGACATGCAAAAGACCCGATCCGACCGCCGCCAGAGCTGGCCGGCTCTGGCAGCGCCTGCCCCCGCTGCCGCCGTGGTCGCCGTGGTCGCGGCCCTGTGCCTGGGGAGCGGGGTGGGCGTCCCGTTCCGCGCCGCTGCGGCTCCCCAGCAGAAAGCGCCCTCTCTCACCAACGCGGCGCTGGCACGCTTCGGCGCCCGGGTGAGCCTGCAGACCGCCGCGGGCGGCAGCCGCGATCCGAACACCCCGCCTTCGTCCACCTTCGACAATGACGTCCATACGCGGTGCGTCCTGCGCGGCAGTCTCCCGTACACCTTCACCATTACGCTGCCGTTTCCGATGCCGGTGGCGCACCTCGCGTTCGCGCACTCGGACTACGCCGCCGAGCGGGCGCCGAAGGATATCGAGATCGCTCTGGACGACGGCACGACCCTCCGGCACACCCTGGAGTTGAGGCGCCCCGAGTCCCGGCGGCGGCCCGCGTGGCAGGAGGTCCCGGTGGGGAAGACCGTGCGCGTCGTGCGCGTCACAGTACTCTCGGATCACCCCGCCGGCTCCGAGAGCGTCAACTACGGCGGCCTCGGCGAGATCGCGGTGCTAACCACGGAGAACCTGGCGGCAAAGCTCATCGTGGCCGGCGCGGAAGCGGTGACCGGGGCAGGCGCGCCTGCCTTCGTCCATGTACCGACCCCGGCTTTGGGCGTCGGTGGTCGGCAGCGTGCGGCTTCGCCGGTGCTGCTCCCGCCGCGCGCCGCGCCTGGGGAGCATCCCTGCCTGCTGTTCACCCGCGCGGAACTGGCGGAGTTCAAGGCTGAGGTGGCGACGTCGGAGCGGGCGCGCGCGGCGCTCGCCGCGCTCAAGGGGAAGGCGGAGGCCGCTCTAAAGGCGCCGCCGGACTTCCCCGACCCGAAGGGACCGCCCGGGCAGTTGAAGGACCGGGGCGATGCCGTGGCAAAGCGGCACTCCGCTCTGTCGCAGACCGCGGGGTCGCTGGGCCTCGCCTACGCGCTCACCGGCGACGCCCGCTATGCGGCTCGCGCCGCCGACATCCTGCGCGGCTATGCCGAGCGCTACGACGCGTACCCCGAGCACCAGGGCGCGAACCGCAACGACACCGGCAAGGTCATGGCGCAGCGCCTTTCCGAGGCGATGTGGCTGATCCCGCTGATCGAGGCGTACGACTATATCTACGACTCCAGCGCGCTGACCGCCGAGGACCGGCGGAAGATAGAGACGGCGCTGATACGACCTGCCATCACCTTCATCCGGCGCAAGGAGCCTGCCGCTGAGGTCGCGGCGCGCGATCAGGCGAATCCGGACTGGCGGACGGCGTTCCCGGCGAAGGGTGGCGCCGCGAACTGGCTGCTGTACTACAACGCGGCGACCATGATGGCCGGCGCGGTGCTGAACGACACGCACCTGCGCGACCTGGCCGCCGCCGACTTCCGCGCGCTGCTGGCGAACGGTATCGGGGAGGACGGGCTGTGGCGGGAGGGGGCGATCGGCTACCAGTTCTTCGCGCTCACGGCGCTGGTTCCGGGGATTGAGGCCGCCGCGCGCCAGGGCATCGACCTGTGGAGCTTTGACAACAACCGCCTCCAGCGGCTCTTCGACTCGCCGCTGCGCTTCGCTTATCCGGACGGTACCGCGCCAGGCATCAACGACTCCGGCCGTGCGCGTCTGGGCGACTGGTCTACGATGGTCTATGACTACGCCCACCTGCGCTACGGCGCCGGGGCAGGCTATGCATCTCTGGTGAACGCCTCGCCGCGCCAACTCCATATGAGCGAGGCGGTCTACTTCCCGACGCGCGTGTACCGGACGCTTCCGGAGACGGGGGCGAGCCCTCACGCCAGCGCCGTCTTCGACAGCGTGGGCTACGCCATCCTGCGCGACTCGCGCCGCTATGCCCTGATCGACTACGGGGGACACGGCGGCACCCACGGCCACTTCGACAAGCTGAACCTGATCCTCTTTGCCGCCGCTCCCGATGGTAAGGGCGATGAGATGGGCGGAGAGCCCCGGTTCCACCGCTACGAAGACCCCCTGCACGCGGAGTGGACCACGCAGACCGTCGCGCACAACACTCTGACCGTGGACGAGACCTCCCAGACGCCCTCAGCGGGGCGCCTCCTGGCGTTCGAGGACACGTCCACGCTCAAGGTGATGCGCGCAGCGAGCACTCAGTCGGCGCCCGGCGCCGTGCTGGACCGCACCGTGGTGGTCACGCCCGACGCCGTGATCGACCTGTTCCACGGGCGCAGCAGCTACGCGCGCACCTGGGACCGCACCTTCCGCTTCCAGGGAGAGCTTAGGGGGCTCCCGGCGGCCGGCGACGCGCCGGAGCTGCTGGGCAAGGAGGACGGCTACCAGCACCTGCGGGTGGTCGCGCGGCATGCTGCGGAGCGCCCATGGAGCGGTGCGTGGCAGACCACGCAGGGCGCCTTCGCCGTTACCGTGGCAGGTGCGCCGGGGCAGGCGGTCATCCTGACGCGCGGCCCGGACGACGACGCCATAGCTCTTGCCCGACAGGAGAAGCGGTCGCGGGCGGACTTCGCCGCCGCCTACGCCCTCGAAGGCTGGGGGAACCCGGTGACGGCGGTCCGGCAGATACCTGCCTCGGGAGAAGACGCTCCCGCGGGCGTTGAGATGACCCAGGCGGACGGCAGCGTAACCCAGGTGATCGTGGCACACGCCCCGGGGGAGTGGACGGCGCTGGGCTGGCGCAGCGACGCCCGTGTCCTGTGCGTGCGCCGGCCCGGCGGGGGCAGGGGACCGGTGCAGGCGCTCCTGGTCGGTGGGACCTTCGCCGAGGGCAAGGACGGGGTGATCAAAGGGAGTACCGCTGGCAACTACGTCGCCGAGCGGCCGGGCGCGGGCGGCGCCTTCAAGGTGCTCTCCGCGTGGACGCCTTAGGTATCCCGGGGCGGGCCGGTGGACTCGCGGACGATGAGGCGGTTGGGAAGGAGGATCTCGGCGGTGCCGTGGTCCTCGCCGCCCTCCAGGCGGCGGGCGGCATCTAGGAGGTAGCGCACAGCGGCGGCGCCGAGTTCCGGGAAGGGCTGCGCCACCGTGGTCAGCGGCGGATTTCCGTAGCGCGCCATCTCCAGGTCCGCGAACCCGAGGACGGACAGGTCTTCCGGCACCCGGACCCCGAGGCGTTCGGCGGTGCGGATGGCGATGAGGGCGGTCTTGTCGTCCGCGCAGAACAGAGCAGTGGGGCGCTCCGGGTGCGCCAGCAGCGTCCGAGTAACCTCCTCGATGGTTTCGATCACCCACTCGCCGCAGGCAACGTACCCTTCCGGGACCGGCAGCCCGAGGCGTGCCATCACGCGCCGGTAGGCCGCCTCACGGGTCGTTGCCGCGCCGGAGTGGCGCCACCCGGCGATATGCGCGATGCGGCGGTGTCCCAGGCGGTGCAGGTGTGCGAGTCCCTGGTACACGCCGTCCTCGTCGTCGGAGAGCACGCGCGTCAGACCCTCCAGCGGGAAACTGCTGTCCAGGAGGGTGACGGGGATGCGGTAGCGCGCCGTCTCCTCCTGGATGTGGCGGTAGAGCGAAGGCGGGACGTACAGCCCCATCAGGCCGACGGGGCGCAACTCTACGCAGCGCTCAATGACGCTCTCACCCCATGCGCCGTCCCGCGCCACCAGCTTTACGGAGTAGCCCAGCGGTTCAGCCTCGTTCATCGCGCCCGCCAGGATGCGGGCGGCCACCTCCAGCGACGGGTCGTTCACCAGGTAGACGATGACGCGGTTCTTGCCCGTCACCATCGCGCGGGCCACCTCGTTGGGGCGGTAGCCGAGCTGTCGGGCGGCGCTTAGCACGCGCCGCCGTGTGTCCTCGGCGATGCCGACCGAGGCGTGCTTATTGTTCAGCACGAGCGACACCGTCGCGCGCGACACGCCGGCCTTGGCGGCGATATCGGACATGCGTATCATGGGGCTCTAACCGGTTCACTATTCCACGGAAACGCCGGGGCGTCAACGTGGTTCCCTGATAGAACGCCCAGGTTCGCCCGGGGTTACGCCCCCGGGTCGATACCGCGGTTGATCGCCTGCCGATCCTCCTCTGAGAAGGGGCGTATGGCGGCGGACTCGCCGCGCCGTGCCTTGTTCGCCCAGGCGGCATCGCTGATGAGTGCGCGGGCCAGGGCGATCGCCTCGGCGTGGCCCTCCTCCAGGTACGCCGCGCCCTCCTCGGGCGTCAGAAGGTTTCCGGCGACGATGCGCGGCTTGTTGCTGAACCGTTGGACCCAGTCTGGCAGGAAGACTTCGGTTCCGAAGTAGCCGCGGCGCGACTCGCGCCAGCAGGAGATATCCCACACGTCCACGCCCGCCCCCTCCAGGGCTTCAAGGAACGTCCGCAGGCTCTCCGGAGTGACCGGATGGTTGGGCGCATCCGGCGCGTCTGCGTGGATTGAGAAGCGGTATAGCAGCGGGACATCCGGGCCGATCGCCTCGCGCACGGCCCGGGTCACCGCCACCGGGAACGCTACGGGATCGCCCCATTGGTCCGTCCGCCGGTTCACGTCCTGCCGCCAGAACTGGTGGAGCAGGTAGCCGTGCGCCCCGTGCAACTCCACAAAGTCACAGCCCGCTTCGAGGGAGCGACGGGCGCCCGCGGCGAAGTCGGCTATGATCTGCTCGATCTCGTCCCCGGTCAGGGCGCGGGCCGGGTCGAAGCCCTCGCGGGTCCACTCAGAGGCGGACACCGGCTGCTGCCCGAGCAGGGCGACCTTGCTGGCCGCGCCGCCGTGGAAGAGCTGTGTGCCGAAGAGCGCCCCCTGCGCATGGGCGGCCGCGACGCACCGCGCCCAGCCTTCGGTGTAGGAGTCGTCGGCGATGCCGACCGCGTTTGCCCACCCGCGCCCGCCCTGCGAGACGAACACGGCCGCGCCGATGATGGCGCCGATTCCGCCTTCCGCGCGGCGGCGGTACCAGTCCACGATCCAGGGGGTGATGTGCCCGCTGTCGGTCGCCTGGTTCAGGGTCATCGGTCCCATGAGGAGGCGATTCGGAAGGGTGACGCCGCCGCGCCCGAGCGGCATGGGCTGGAAAAGGGTTTCGAAGTGGTTCATATCACCAGTGAAACACCGGTGCTCCTCCGGGGTTCCGGCTTCGCCGATTCTCCTGGCAGGACCCGCCTCCTCCCCCGGCGAACCTACCGCCACATGAACGCCGCACTTGCCTCCCGCCTCCTGCTCGCCGCTCTTCTGCTCTCGCTCGCCTGGCTGGCGCCTGTGGCGCGCGCCGCGGACCTTTCCGGTATCGTCGCCGATGGGGCGACCCTGGAGAAGGTCGCGGACGGCTTCCGGTTCACCGAGGGGCCGCTGTACGACCGCGAGAAGAACGTGGTCCTGTTCTCCGATCAGCCGACCAGTCGCCTGATGCGCTTCGACGTGAAGACGGGGAAGGTGGACGTTTTCCGCGACGCCCCGATTACGCCCAACGGCAACACGTTCGACTTTGAGGGGCGTCTTGTCACCTGCGAGCACCGTACCCGCCGCATTTCCCGCACCGACAAGGACGGGCGCATCGTGACGCTGGCCTATGAGTACGACTCCAAGCGTCTCAACTCTCCGAACGACCTGGCGTTTCGCTCGGACGGCTCCCTGTACTTCACCGACCCGCCCTACGGCATCCGCAAGGAGCAGGAGGAGCTGGGCTTCTACGGCGTGTATCGCTTGGACCCGGCGGGAAACCTGACCCTGCTCAACAAGGAGTTCGTGCGGCCCAACGGACTGGCGTTCTCACCCGACGAGAAGGTACTCTACGTCAACGATACGCAGCAGGGCATCATCCGCGCGTTCGACGTCCAGCCGGACGGCACGCTGGCGAACGGCCGCCTGTTCGCAACCCTGAAGGCGGAGGGCAAGCGCGGCGCACCGGACGGCATGAAGGTAGACACGAAGGGGAACGTCTACTCCACCGGGCCGGGCGGCGTCTGGGTGATTGCGCCGGACGGCACGGTGCTGGGCGTCATCGAGACGCCGGAGGTGGCGGCGAACTGCGGCTTCGGTGATCGGGACGGCAAAACGCTGTACATTACCGCGTCCACAGGTCTGTACCGCATCCGCCTGAAGAACGCCGGGCCGGTCCCCGGCAAGAAGCGACGGTAACCTCTCCGGAGAAGGCGGGCAGGCGCACCGACAGGAAGAGGAGAGCGGCATTATGTGGCAGCGATTTACCGAGCGGGCGCGGCGCATCGTCTTCTTCGCACAGGAAGAGGCGGGGAAACTGGGCGATAATGACGTCTCTACCGAACACCTTTTGCTCGGACTGGTGCGCGAGAACAACTGCGTCGCCGCACGTGTCCTGGAGCGAATAGGAGTCAGCCGGGATCAGATTCGCGACGAGGTAGAGCGGCAGGTGGAGCGGAACGATGAGGGCCGCCTGGGCGAGGACATGCAGCTCACGCCTCTGGCGAAGCGTGTGATCGACCTCGCCTTTGATGAAGCGCGGATGCTCAACAACAACTACATCGGTACCGAACATTTGCTACTGGGTCTCGTCCGAGAGGGTGAAGGGCTTGTGGGCCGCCGCGAGGGTGAGGGAGTGCCAAGCCCCCGCGAGGGTGAGGGAGTGGCGGGCCGTGTGCTTCTTGAACTGGGCGTGAACCTGGACCGTGCCCGCCGTGAAGTGAAGGCGTTGCAGGGAACTCATTGGGGGCGGGAAGATGCCACTGAACCGCGCACCGGATCGGGGCACCAATCCCAGGGACAAGACCTCCTGGCGCATCTCCGACAACTGGTCCGTATGTGGCGTGAAGCGGACCCAAAAGCCGCTGAACTTACCGACGCCGAGATGGGCAGTATCCTGCTCGGGCACGCGGAGCCGAACGCGGAGCCGGAGGACATAGCACCTGCGCCCGGCGACCTGGGCACCCTGTGCGCCGCTGAAGGGCGCGACCGGGTGGAGGTGGCGCAGTCCCCTGCCGACTTTGAAGCCCTGATGGACGTCTGCACCGCCCGCGACGCCCACGGCTACCATGAACTGACCGGTGACAGCGAGCACGCCGCCGCCCGCGTCCTGCTCCTGAAGGCCGGGACAGAAGTAAAGGCACTCGTCACCCCGCGCGATGCCGGCGAGGGCGACCTCAGGCGCGCGCTGCACGTGCGCATCCTGAGCGGGACCTACGTCGGCAAGACGGGGTGGATACACCGCGAGTCGTTTGAAAGGACCGGGCCGGACACCACGCCGTTTCCGCCGACTGCTTCCGAGTGACACCTTCCTCTACCCTTTCCGCACCGCCCTACGAACCGCCCCGGTGGCAGCATATCGTCCTTGCTGTGACGATGTTCTGCATCACCGGGGTCTTCGGGTTCATCCAGCCGTTTGTTCCGCTGTACGTCGCCGCAGCGGGTGTCGACCGGGCGCAGTACGGCCTGATGACCGCCATCGGCACCGCCACCGGCCTGCTGGTGCAGCCGCTTCTCGGCCGCCTTTCCGACCGCCTGGACGCCCGGCGTCCCGTGATGGTCGCCGCCGCCCTCGCGGCCGGCGCCGCTTACCTCGCCTATCGCTCCGTGTCCGGATTCGCGGAGTTCACCGTGCTCACGGCGCTGGGCGCGAACGGCTTCCAGTATCTGAACGCCGCGGGCGGCGTGCTGGTGGGGCGCATGGTCGCCGCCTCCGCCTCGGCGGGGCAGGGGGGCGGCGCGGCGTACGTTCGCTATCGGATATGGGGTTCGGTCGGCTACATCGTGGTCGCCATGACAGCGGGGACTTTGGTCAAGTCCGCGCTCGGCGGCGACGCCCCCGCCCGCGCCGACCTCGACCCCGTCTTCACCTACGGCCCGCTCCTGTTCTTCCTGATCGCCGCGCTCTCCTGCGTGGTACCAGACGTGCGGGGAGTGAGGCCGTCCTCTGGCCCCCCTCCCGGGTCAGGCCCCCCTCCCCGGCCTCGTTCCTCGGCCACCCCTCCCCCTATTAATGGGGGGAGGGGTCGCGCGCAGCGCGGGGGAGGGGGGCCAATCTCCGAGTCTTCCCACCGCGCTAACCGCTTCCGCTTCCTTATCGCCTTCGGGCTCTACCAGTTCGGGCTGTACGGCGCGTCTGCGTACCTGCCGGTCTACATGGCGGAACTGGGGGCGACGCCGCCGTGGATCACGGGTATGTTCGCGGCTGGGGTCGTCTGTGAAGTGCTGGTGATGAGCCAGGTCGGCCGCTGGACCGACACCTACGGGCGACGGCCCGCGCTTGCGCTCGCGTTCCTGCTCATGCCGGTTCGTCTGCTTCTCTACATCCCCGCGACCGGCCCGCTGTGGGTGCTCCTGGTGCAGACGCTTCACGGCATCAACTTCGGGGTGGTCGGCACCATTGCCGTGGTGTTTGTGAACGACACAGCGGGCGACCACGAGCGCGGGACGGCGCAGGCACAGATGACCGCGGCGGCGGGACTGGGCCTGAGCCTCGGTCCGCTTCTGTGCGGCATCCTCGCGCAGGAGTTCGGCATCCGCGCCATGTTCGCCGCGATGAGCGGCATCGGGGCGCTCGCCGCGCTGCTCTTCCTCCTGCTGGTGGACGAGTCAAACCCCGACGCGGTCCCGCCGAAGGCGCGGTTCCTGCGCTGGTTTGCGCGTCCGTGGCGAGGAAAGGCGGCGCCGCACCCCCAAGAGTGAATTCGATCACAGGAAACTCGCACGTTTGCCGGGCGAGCGGCATGTTACGGGCATGCGGATTTGCCGAAGATGTATTTCGGTAAGAACGGAAATGCCGATAGTAACATCGTTTCAAGAAGCGCTGACGGAAGCAATGGCGATTCCCGGCGCACTCGGGTGCGCCCTGGTGGATACGCACACGGGCTTTTGCCTGGGTGAGCGGGGAGGGGGCGACGTGCCTTCGCGCGCCGAGCGGCAGGCCGAGCGCCTTCGGGAGGAGATGCGCTCCCGCCGCGCCAGCGGGAACGGCGACCCTCTGGTGGATCTGGTGATCCCGGAGAGCGGTGGCGCCCGCTGCCACCTGCTGCGCATGGTGAGTGGCTGGTCGGGTGCGCTGTTCCTGTACGTCGAGTTGGAGGGCGCGGCGGATGTCGAGCGGGCGCGCCAGCGCGCCGGCGAGATCGCCCGCGGCATGGTCGGGAATTAGCCGGCGGCGCGGGCGGAGGAGGCTCTGCCCGCGTACAATGGCGCCATGAGCAGCAGCAGCAGCGACTCCTCCATCGACGCCTCCTGGTACGAGCGCCCGCCCGGTGTGAAGGACCGGGTCTCCGCGGGCGGAGTCGTCGCGCGCGTCGCGCCGGGCACGGAGTCCGGTGTCCTCATCGCCCTGGTGGGCATCGCCGGGGTGTCCGGCTTCATCCTGCCCAAGGGCGGCGTCGAGGCGGGCGAGTCGCTGGAAGACGCGGCCCGGCGGGAGATCGGCGAGGAGGCCGGCCTCTTTGACCTGACCCTGCTCGGCAAACTCGGCGTCGCCTCCCGCCTCAACTACAACCGCAAGCGCTGGATCACGTCCCACTACTTCCTGTTTCGCACCGAGCAGGACGAGGGCGCCCCGACCGACGCGAAGTACGACTACTACCTCCACTGGTCCCCGCTGGA
>CALEKU010000262.1 GCA_937902745.1 uncultured Armatimonadota bacterium | reverse complement strand
GAAGCCGGGGTTTCAACCCACGGCGAACACCGACGCCACGGCAATGGTATCCGGAGGCTTACGCCGCTGCGGGAACCTTCTCCTCGGTCATGTGCGCGGTGGCGCTCTTGGCGGCCTGCTTGGCCTGATAGTCCTGGATGGCCGCCTTGATGGCGTCCTCGGCCAGCACCGAGCAGTGGATCTTCACCGGCGGAAGCGCCAACTCCTCGACGATCTGCGTGTTCTTGATCGCCATGGCCTCCTCAAGCGTCTTACCCTTGACCATCTCGGTCGCCAGGCTCGACGAGGCGATAGCGGAACCGCAGCCGAACGTCTTGAACTTGGCGTCCTCGATAACGCCCTGCTCATTGATCTTAAGCTGCAACTTCATTACGTCGCCGCACTCGGGCGCGCCCACAATACCGGTGCCGACGCTCTCGTCCTTCTTATCAAACGACCCCACATTCCGGGGGTTCTCGTAGTGGTCGATGACCTTATCGCTGTATGGCATTGTATCTACTCCTGATTGATTCGTACCCGTCTCTACCAGAGAAACACGTGGTTACTAGTGCGGGTTCCACTTGACCGTCGCCAGATCCACACCCTCCTGAGCGAGTTCCCACAGCGGGGACATCTCGCGCAGGCGGCTGACCTCGTGGATGACGCGGTCGATCACGAAGTCGATCTCCTCCTCGGTGTTGAAGCGGCCGATACCAAAGCGCAGCGAGGAGTGCGCCAGTTCGTCGCCGACGCCCAGCGCCTTCAGGACGTAGGAGGGCTCCAGGGAGGCGGAGGTGCAGGCGGAGCCGGAGGAGAGCGCGATCTCCTTCAGGCCCATGAGCAGGCTCTCACCCTCCACATAGTTGAACGAGAGGTTCAGGTTGCCCGGCAGACGGTGCTCCAGCGAACCGTTGACATACACCTCGTCAATGGCATCCATCACGCCTCGGCGCAGCTTCTCGCGCAGGTAGAGCAGGCGCTCGGTCTCGGCGGGCATCTCCTCCAGCGCCAGCTCCGCCGCCTTGCCGAACCCAACGATACCGGGGACGTTCAGCGTACCGGAGCGGAAACCGCGCTCGTGACCGCCGCCATCCATCTGGGCGGTCAGGCGCACGCGCGGGCTGCGGCGGCGCACATAGAGAGCGCCCACGCCCTTGGGTCCGTAGATCTTGTGCGCGGTGACGGACGCCAGATCGATGTTCATGGCGTTAACGTCCAGCGGCACCTTGCCGAACGCCTGAACGGCGTCCGTGTGGAACAGCACGCCATGCTCACGACAGATCTTGCCGATCTCAGCCAGCGGCTGAATCACGCCAATCTCGTTGTTGGCAGCCATGATGGAGACCAGGATCGTCTTATCCGTAATGGCGTCCTTGAACTCGTCCAGGTCGATCAGGCCGTCGGGCTTGACCCGCAGGTAGGTGACCCGCTTGCCGTCCTTCTCCAGCCGCTTGCAGGTATCCAGGACCGCCTTGTGCTCGGTGACCACGGTAATGATGTGGTCGCCCTTGTCGGCGTACATCTCGGCGACGCCCTTGATGGCCAGGTTGTCGGACTCGGTAGCGCCGGAGGTGATGATAATCTCTTTGGCGTCCGCCCCGAGCACGCGGGCGATCTGCTCGCGGGCCTTGTCCACGCCCTCCTCCGCTCCCCAGCCGAATGAGTGGCTGCGCGAGGCGGCGTTACCGTACGTCTCAGTGAAGTACGGAAGCATCGCCTCGACCACACGCGGGTCGGTGCGGGTCGTCGCGTTGTTATCCAGGTAAACGGGGGTCTTTACAGTGCTCATCGCGAGCCTACTCCTCTAAAAATCTAATCCCGAGCGGCAGAAGAAGACGTAACGGAAGGCGCGGCGGTCTTGAGGACGTTCAGCGGGGTGCCCCCCTCGAAGGTACGCCGTCGCCGTGGGGGCGGGGCGGGCTGACAGACCTCCTCGACGGTGGTCTGCCGGAGGAGGCGGACCATCTCCTCCTGAATGCGAGCAAGGGGTCCGCGCAGCGTGCAGTGGGGGGACTGGGCGCAGCGGTCAGGGCCGGACTCTTCCCAGCACTGCGCGATCGCCAGGGGACCATCCATCGCCTCTACGACCTCCGCGACCGACATCTCACGGGCGGAGCGGGCCAGGCGATAGCCCCCGGTAGGCCCGGGAACCGACGCCACCAGGCGGTGGCGTGCCAGCGTCTGCATGACCTTGGCCAGCAGTTCTGCCGGTATCTCGTAGCGCCGCGCGATCTCGCGCGGGCCCACCAGCCGCCCTTCGCCCTCGGTGGCCAGGAAAGAGAGTGCCAGCAGCGCATAGTCCGCCTTTTTCGTGAAGGTAAACATCCTGCTCCCCTTTCCTGTTTGTTTTGCGCTCACCGGGAGCGCCCTCGCGAAAAACGCGGGGCGGCGATCGGCATTTCCGACCTTACCGGTCGGCTTTTGACGGCAGTATTGTACCCCTCACCCCCTGCCCTGTCAAGCGTTCTAATCGCGAATTATTCGCGCTATTGGTGCGGCTATTGTGGGTCAATTAAGAGACGAAAAGGGGCAAGGTTTTGGATTCTCCGGGAGCATGGGTAAAATCAGAACGAGGCGTGGGCCATGTTCGGGCCGGGGCCCTCGCTGGAGGTTTGGGAACCGAATCGGCCCGCGCGTCGTCCCTATCATTGGGGGAGCATCCGCCCATCCGGGAAGAGTCACGCCGCTTGCGGCGGGGCGCCTTTGCGAGAGAGGGCGGTGGCCGGGGCGGGAGACGGCCCGATGCCCGGTTGCGTCCCTTCGGCGGTTCATGTTATAATTCCGTCCATCTTAGCGATGAAATGCCTCTGTTTTTCCGCGGTCGCGGGATACCGGTAGAGACGGGGTGGTCGACAGAGGCAGCATTATCGCACCTTTTGTTATAAGCAGACACGTCGGTCGTTCATTAACACGCCTGCTTCAGGCTCTCTGCCACGGTTCCGAGACTGCTACGAGACTGCCAAAAGACGCGCGGACTACGTCCGGCCGCATGGGTGACGCTCTGGTGCGTACCCGCCTCGCTCCCTGACGCAACGTGCAGGGGAAATCGAGGAAGATTTCGAATCGTCGGGGAGGAACGCGGCGTTCCCCTGCGCGATTATAGGAATGGCAGATCGGCACTCTATTTCGCGGCCCGGATTTGGCCTTCGGCCGGTCCTGCTTTTCACAGTGTTATCCGGGTACGCACACGCACACGTTTTACGGAAGATCACCCGCGGAGGCAGTGACAGCGTGTACCTCCCCTTTGTGGGCTTGCGCGCACGCCCGACTCCCCGGAAATCATTGCACGGGCTTAAATACCAGCGTTTCGTGGCAGAAGCGGCACACCGAGGGCAGGCCGTTCCATAGGACAGATACCAGAGCCGCGCGGGGCGGCGGGGCGGTTCGGAGCATCCCTCCGGGCGCCACCCCCACCGTCGCCCGCCGCCGCCCCTGGTCCGTCATGGAGGGACAGTAGTAAAAGATGGCAATGGTACGTAAAGGGGTCGGCGAAATCCTCCTGGAGAAGGGTTTCATCACGGCCGCACAGCTAGAGCAGGCGCAGCAGACGCAGAAGACCGCGCCCGGCGACATCGGCAACATCCTGATTAACCTCGGGGCCGCTTCCGAGCGCGATGTGGTGGAGGCGCGTGCCCTGTCTGAGGGACTCGGCTTCGTAGACCTCCTCAAGCACAAGCCCGAGCCCTCCGCCATCAACGTGGTCCCTGCGCACGTGGCGAAGAAGCACAACGCGCTGCCGGTGAAGAAGGACGGCAACCGCCTGTGGGTAGCGATGAAGAACCCGCGGGATGTGATGGCCGTGGACGACCTGCGCATGGTCTCCCGCTGCCTGGTCCAGCCGCTCGCCGCGGTGCCCACCGATCTGGAGGACGCCCTGAGCAAGGCCTACGGCAACACCGAAGCCGTAGCCCCGGCCGCCAACCAGAATGCCGTGTCCCCCGCCTCGCAGGGGATGAACATGGCCGCTATCATCAAGGACTTCGGTGGCCCTACCACAGCGGCGACGGACGACGACCAGCAGGGCGACGACGACATGAAGGACGCCGCGCCCGTCATCCGCATGGCGAACGCGATCCTGTCGAACGCCATCGATATGGGCGCCTCCGACATCCACATTGAGCCGGACCGGCGCAACGTGCGCGTCCGCTTCCGCGTGGACGGCGTTCTGCAGGAGGTCATGCCCCTGCCCAAGCACATCCAGGCCCCGCTGATCTCCCGCTACAAGATCATGTCCGACATGAACATCGCGGAGCGGCGCGTGCCTCAGGACGGACGTATCCCGATCAAGCATAACGGCAAGGACTACGACATGCGCGTATCCTGCCTGCCCTCGCTCTATGGCGAGAAGATCGTTATGCGTATCCTGGACAAGGGCTCCGTTCTCCTGGGTCTGAACAAGCTCGGCTTTGAGCCGGGGGTTCAGAACGTCCTGGAAGAGCTGGTCGCGCAGCCGAACGGTATGTTCCTGGTCACCGGCCCCACAGGGTCCGGCAAGACCACCACGCTCTACTCGGTCCTGCACAAGATCAACTCGATCGAGCGCAACATCATCACGGTCGAAGACCCCATCGAGTACCAGCTCTCCGGGGTGACCCAGGTCGGTATCAACAAGAAGGCCGGTCTGAACTTCGCCAATGCGCTCCGCTCCTTCCTGCGCCAGGACCCGGACATCATCATGGTCGGTGAGATGCGCGACCTGGAAACGGCGGAGATCGCGATCGAAGCAGCGCTTACCGGGCACCTCGTGCTCTCGACGCTGCACACCAACGACGCTCCGTCGGCCACCATGCGTCTTGCGGACATGGGCGTGGAGCCGTTCCTGATCGCGGCGACCGTCATCGGGGTGCAGGCCCAGCGCCTCGCCCGTAAGATCTGCCAGAACTGCAAGGAGCCGTACCAGGTGCCCGCGTCCGAACTGGCGCGCTTCGGCTTCCGCACCAACAACCGGGCAGAGCTGGAACGGCTCGGACTGGAGATCGAGGACGACAACCAGCCGGTGACCCTGTACCGGGGCCGGGGGTGCGAGAACTGCCGCAACGGCTATAAGGGCCGAACGGGCATCCACGAACTGATGCGTGTGAACCAGGAGATCGCGGAGTTGATCGTGCGCCGCGCCCCCCTGGCGGACATCAAGGAAGCCGCCAAGGCGAACGGGATGAACGAGATGCGCGAGGACGGCCTGATCAAGATCCTCAACGGCGTCACCACGCCGGATGAGGTCATGCGCGTCGTCTTCACCGCGGGCTTCTAGGGCCACAGCAGCGCGGACGTGCGGCGGGGCGCGAATCCAACCGCGCCCCGCCTGCGTATTTCAGGTTAGAAGCACAAACAGCAGCACAAGCAGCAGCAGCACAGAGTTACAGAAGGGAAGACCTCACTCCATGGCCACGGGAACCCCTATCCCCGGCGCGACGGACGGCGGCGAGGGCGAGCAGGCCCAGCAGCAGCAGACCAAGCAGCGCGTCAAGTCGCTAGAAGATGCCCATATTGACGAACTCCTGCACCTGGTCGTCAAGCAGGAGGCGTCTGACCTGCACATCGCGGTCGGTCTGCCGCCCGTGCTGCGGGTCCACGGTAAGCTTCTCCAGGCGCCCTACGAGCCGTACACGCCGCAGACCAGTCAGCGCATGATCTATGACATCCTGACGGATGAACAGATCCAGAAGTTTGAGTCCACTTACGAACTGGACTTCTCCTACTCACTCGGGCGCACCTCTCGCTTCCGCGTGAACGTCTTCCGGGACAAGGGCACGGTGGCCTCCGCCTTCCGGCGCATCCCCACCACCATCCCGACGCTCGCGGACCTGAACCTGCCCCCCGTTCTGGAGAAGCTGACGCACCTGACACGCGGCCTGATTCTGGTCACCGGCCCCACAGGGTCCGGCAAGTCCACGACCCTGGCGGCGATGATCAACGCGATCAACCTGACGCGCTCCGAGCACATCATCACCATTGAGGACCCCATCGAGTACCTGCACAACCACAAGATGAGCATCATCAACCAGCGCGAGCTGGGGCAGGACACGAAGGCGTTCCCCGCTGCGCTGCGTGCCGCGCTGCGCGAAGACCCGGACGTTATCCTGGTCGGTGAGATGCGCGACCTGGAGACGATGCAGATGGCGGTGTCTTCGGCGGAAACGGGTCACCTCGTCTTCGCCACCCTGCACACCAACTCTGCGGCCTCCACGGTTGACCGTATCGTGGACTCGTTCCCGCCGGGTCAGCAGGAGCAGATCCGCCTGCAGCTCTCCAACAACCTGCAGGCCGTTCTCTGCCAGCAGCTCATCCCGAGGCACAACCAGCCGGGCCGCGTCTGCTGCCAGGAGATCATGATCGCAACCCCGGCCATCCGGAACCTGATCCGCGAGGCGAAGGCGCACCAGATCACTTCCATGATTCAGACGTCCGGCGCCATGGGCATGCAGACCATGGACATGGGCCTGCGCGACATGTACATGAAGGGGCTGATCAGCCGTGAAATGGCGCTTGCCCGCGCCATGAACCGCACGGACCTGGAGAACATGATCATGCAGGCCGAGATGGCGCAGGCGGGCAACCCGAACGACCCGCGCATCCGCCGCATGTAGCTCCCAACGACAACAAACAAAGCCCGCCTGCTCCTTCTCAGAGCAGGCGGGCTTTTCTTCACGCAAAAAGCCCCGGCGGTTCCTCTGGAGGAACCGCCGGGGCCTTCGTCATGGGTCGGGCGCGGGCGCGCTTATCAGCGAGAAGCCGCCTGGTACGCCTGCTGCCGCTGCACGGGCGTCGGGACACCGTAGTGCTGCGGACCGACCGACCATTCGTGCTGCGGATACTGCGAATAGTAGTACGTCCCCGCCGCTGCACCACCGCCAACCGTGGCGGGCGGTGCATACGCCGACGGCGCGTAGATCGGGTGGTGCTGGTGCGTCGCCGCCACAGCAGCCGCGGCGGCCGCAGCGCTACCACGGCGCAGGTCGGAAGCCGGATACCCGGGGCCAGCCACCGGGATCGGCGGCCCTGACGCCGCGATCAGGTTACCAAAGGTGCCCCGCCCCAGCACCGCTCCTGCGGCTGCGGCGGCCGAATCGCGCGTAGCGGACACCACGGTCACCGTCCCGGCCGCGGGAAGCGGACTCAGCAGACCGCTGCCACTCGAAACTCTTACCTCATGTGCGAGGTGTGATCCTAGCGTGAGTGGGTATACCGAAATGGAAGACCCGGAAACAAGGGACTCGTCGCGCGGCCCATTCAGCGAAGCGGAAGCCAGGCAAAGGCCGGCAACAGAGAACAGGGCGGTGGCGGCCAGAGCGCGCCCCCGCGACGACTCAGCGGTCCGTGACGGCCGCGCCCCGTCTTCCGCCAGCACGCTGCCCCAGTAGGCAAGGCGATCGGAGAGCCAGTCGGGCAGGAGGCGCTGGAGCGGGTGGCGGGACTGGCAGGAGCTCTGGAGGAGCTGTTCTAACTCCTCGCGCGGGGTCTGCAAGGCCAGGGAAGCAAGGAGGCGCTTGGTCTCTTTGAGGCTGTCGTACTCAGACCGGCAGAGGGGACATACATCCAGGTGGGCGGAGACACACTCCGTTTCGTCACCCGTCAGTTCCTGATCCAGGTAGGCCGAGAGAAGGCCACTTACCTTTCTGCAGTTCAATGGATTCATACCCCTTACCGAAAACAGATTCGCGCGGCGCGGGACACGCGGCAACGCGGTCGTAAGTCGCGCCGCGCGTCGCTTCGCCCGGCCGCACCGGTGCCCTCCTCTTCGTTGTCGAGGACACCGGCAGTGGTCGTTCAGTCTGCCGCCCCGGTTGGGGCGGCCCGCGGCTCGAAAGCCGCGCCTCGGTTACTTAATGGTGAACCCCGCCAGCTTGCTCCGCAGCAGTTTGCGCCCACGGTGCAGACGGGAGCGCACCGTCCCCAGCGAGCACTTCATGCGCTCACTGATCTCTTCGTAGGACATCCCCTCGATGTCGGCCAGGATGACAGTGGTGCGGAAATCGGGTGGGAGGGCGGCCAGGGCCTTCTGAATGCGCTCATCCAGCTCCTCGTGCAGTACCACGCGCTCCGGATTCTCGCGGGTGTCCGGGATCTCCAGGAAGGCGTTGCTCTCGCTGGTGGCATCGTTGCCGACCGGCGCGTCCAGAGACTGGACCCGCGCCTTGGGGCGCCGCCGAAGTTCGTCAACGAACAGGTTGCTCATAATCCGATACAACCAGTTCTCGAACGGCAGATCGCGCCGGTAGTTGTCGAAAAACCGGAAGGCGCGCACAAACGCCTCCTGTGTCAAATCTTCCGCATCCGTATGGTTGCCGGTCAGCCGGTAGGCGATGTTGTACGCCTGCTTGTGATACCGCTGAACCAGGCCGTCAAATTCGCGCCGGGGTCGCGCCATCGCCTGTACGGCGGCAGCAACGCCCATCCCCCTCACGTCACCCATTGCGCCCTCCTACTCCCCGTAGTACGGCTTCTGTTTTACTTTTTGTTCCCCCGGTGGCGTCCGCCCAACCGCTCGGTCTTCCCCAGCGGCCGCTACGGTTCTTGAGGGTCGAATTTGACACCATCGTCGTGTGTTTCTCCTGTCCGTTGAAAGGCTTCCCTACTTTAGAGACACTGCCCGGTGCGCAAAGTTCACGAAATATCCCGATATCCCGGCGATGGCAGCGGCAGGCGCTACATTGCCAGACCGCCATCCGGGGCCAGTTCGGCACCAGTGACGAACTCCGCCCAGGGGGAGCAGAAGAAGACCACGGCGCGCGCGACGTCCTCCGGGGTGGCGAGTCGGCGCAGGGGCGTCTTCGCCCGCACACTCTCCCTGTGGGCTTCAGGCAGCGAGAGCGTAAAGTCCGTAAGCGTCATGCCGGGGGAGACGGCATTCACGGTGACACCCTGGGGGCCCACCTCCCTGGCGAGGTTGCGCGTGTAAGCGAGTACGGCCGCCTTGGCCATGGCGTGGGCGCCGAACCCGGAGGCGGGCCGCCGCACCAGTGTGGCGCACAGGTTGACCACGCGTCCGCGCTTCCCCGCGATCAGGTGCGGCAGGGCGGCGCGCGTGAGGTTCACGACCGGAGACACGACATCGCGCCATTCGCGGTCGATATCCTCCCAGGCAGCATCCGCCAGGAGTTGCTGCGGGCCAAACCCGGAGGCGTTGTTGACCAGAATGTCCAGCCCGCCGAACGCCGTGACGGTCGCCTTCACAAGGCTCTCAGCCTGCGTGGGATCAGTAAGGTCGGCGGCGCGCAGCAGCGCCGTGCCGCCGGCCTGGTGGATGGCCCGGGCCGCTTCGTCCGCCCCCTCGTGGGAAGAGCGGTAGGCCAGAGTCACCGCCGCCCCTTCGGCCGCCAGAAGGCGCGCGATGTCCACGCCGATGCCGCGTCCCGCGCCGCTGACCAGCGCCCTCGCTCCCTCCAGCAGGTGAGGCATGGTGAACCCCCCGTGTGCCCCGGCGGCACGGGGGCTGCCGGGGGAGTCGTCATTGGCCCGACTACTACGTATCCGCCAGGTACACGCCGATGCGGGCCTCCTCGCCATCGCCAAGAGGCACGGTGAGGGTCTTCACATCGTAATCGCCGGTGAGCAGGCTGCGCACAAACGGGCGCCGGCTGTTCTTCACGATCTCTACCTCCTCCATATCCGGCGGGACCAGCACCGCAATCAGAACCTGCTGCGTCACCGGGCAGACCAGCGCCAGATGGTCCACCCGCTCGCCGGTGCCCGGCGCGCTCACCCGAATGTACTCGTTTGTGGCGGGGTCGGGGGAGAAGGTCTGCCAGCCACGCGTCACGCTCACCCGGTCCAGGTCCGCCTGTCCGTCCTTGATGCGCTGCGCCACCGCCAGGAGCAGACTGGTGGGCAGCGCCGTCAGCGCCGACAGCAGCGCGACCGGCAACGGTTCCGAAACGCTCTGCACCATCCGGCGAGCGGCGCGCAGGGCGCGCAGGGCGAAGATCGGCCAGCGCGGGTCGGGGTCCACCCGCGACAGGGCGATAGCCGCGCGGGCGGAGGCGAGCGTGGGGCCGATGTTCGGCTGCGCGGGGCAGAGCGGCTCCGCCCCGTTGGCATCGGTCGGGTCGCCCACCGAGCCGTCCGGGAGGCGGCGGGCCCGCAGGCCCAGCCCGATCTGCTGCGCCAGCGCAATCATCTCGCCGCTCTCGTACTCGCGGGAGACCAGCAGAACGCCTTCGATGGCGGACGCCAGGTGTTCTGTGGTCGCGACGGAGAGCGGCAGGGTGGTGGCCGCCAGCCCCTCCTTCAGCGCCTTGACCACGCGTAGCGCCGCCTTAAGGTAGACCTCGTTCCCGGTGACCCGGAACGTCTCCGCCAGGGGCGTCAGGGCCTCGACCATCGTCCAGGGTGAGGGGTCCGGCAGGGGCGGCCCCGCCTCCTCAAAGCGCTCCCCGGCCATCAGGCCATAGGGGTCCATCTTGAGCAGAAGCCACTGGGCCGCGTGCAGCGCGGTGCGCTGGTACAGGTCCACCTCGAAGTGCGCGTGCAGCAGGTGGAGTCCCTTGGCAGCACGGGCGGTGGTAGCGACCGAGAGCAGTTTCTCGCCGCGCACGTCCGCCCACACCTTCTTCTTGTGCAGGGCGTCCCAGACTGCGCCCCAGTGTGGGCTGTCCTCAATGTTGATCTGAGCTTCGCAGACACCGTTCGCGAGCAGGCGGGCACGACGGCGAAGGGCGTCGTTGCCGGTCATGTGGTAGCGGGATAGTATGGTCGCCGCGGCCAGCGCGGCGTCCGCCCCCTCGCCATAGAGATGCCGGTCCGCCTTGACGCCAGGGGTCGCGCGGAACATCTGCTTATCCACCCCCCGCTTGTCCACACGGTCGTCCCGCATCAGGTCTTCGGCACTGGCATCCGCGAGCTCGTTCAGGAACGGCGCGAAGGCCGTGCGTGCCTCGTCCAGATCCGCCGTCGGAATCTGCGCCCGATCCGCGGCATCTGCCACATGCTTCAGGAGCGCGGCGAGCGCGTCCGCCTCGGTGCGGGCAGGGTTCAGCCAGCTTTCCCAGCGCAGCACCGTGCCGCCGCCGCCAAGTTGAGCGCCGCGCAGGTGCAGGTAAACACCCCGGACGTCTGCCGAGAGCACCGGAACGCCGAGCGGGGCGGAGCGCCGCGCGACCTCGGCCGACACCACACCCTCGGGAGCATTGCCATCCGCCGTTGCCGCCGCCAGCTCCTCCACCGGAGCGGAAGCCTCCGCCAGTCCTGCCACCACGCTGATAGCGATGTCGTTCATCCAGACCGCCAGCGCGCGCCCCTCCAGCCCCGGCAGGGTCAGGATGCGGTGCTTACCGGGCGACAGGGGAAGCGCCAGAGTTACCGCGTCCTCCGGCACCACGCCATCGGGTCCGGGCGTCTCCGGCAGCGCCATGGCGGGCGCCGTCGCGGTCACACGCCACAGCCAGGAGAAGCGGTCGGCGCGCCCCTGCACGACGCAGGCACAGCGCAGAGCACAGCGCCAGGAGCGCGCGGCCTTGCGCCGCCCCCCCAGAACCACACGGTCCCGGCGCTTTCGCGCATGCTGGGAGAGAAAGATGGGGTACTTCTGGCCCGCCCGCAGCACCTCGGCGACGGGGCGCAGTGCGGTGGACTCAAACAAGGAGAGGATGGTCTTACCCCGGTGCCAGGCCAGACGGACACCAAAGGTGTTGGCGATGTCGGGAACGATTTCGAGCGCCGCGCGGCTGCTCGGAAAGCGGTAGGCGATGTCGGCGTGTTCGTCCCCGATGAAGGAGGCCAGGACATCCATCCGGTCGCGCGTGGCGAGGCCGGCATCGGAGTTCTTCCCGGCGTCGTCCCCCTCGCCGGCGGCGTCCGGCCGTGTGGCTTCCGCCTCCACTAGACTCAGGAGGTCGTCTTCCCCCTCCTCATCCTCAGCAGCAGCGGCGGACGCCCCTGTGGTGTCCTCAGCATCGGCAGCGGAAAGAGCCAAAAACGCTTCGCTGTTTTTTTCTATGATCTCGCTCGACGGCGACATGGCGCACTCGGCTTCCTGGCAGGCACCCGGCGGCGGACACGAAAGGGGTTCAACCCGACTGTCCCTTAATTATGGTTCCCAAGCGCCCTGGTTTGACCTGATATTGCTACGCGGAGCCCTGCCGCCTGTCGACGGAAGACTCCTGAAGCGGGACACGATCCACACGCCATTGCCCCCGCTCCCGGAGGCTTTCATTAATTAAACACTGTGCCGAAATAATCCCCCTACCCAGGTTCTACCGGAGAGGCCGTGTCCGGCGGTCCCTCCGCGGCAGCCCCGGCCGGGCAGCCCTCACTCCCACCGTGTAGGACGAACGCGGTGGGCAGGTCTGTTCCGTTCGGGAGAAAGAAAAAATCGTAATCTCACGGGGTTGATAGCCAGTTCCGTGCCAGATACTTGCGTACCGCGAGGGAGTTTTTCAACGACTTACCGGCCCGCTCACCCACTTGTCCCCCACCAGCTCCATCGGCTGCCCCCCGCATCTTTCCGGTTTACGGGCGTCTGTTATCACAGCCGTCTCCAGTTTAGCCGGGCCACTCCCAATAATGGTTTCGGGCGGAAATGGAGAGCAGGCAGGCAGATTCCCGCCTGGCAGGTTCATTCTCGATTTTTCAACCGTGCTTTGCCGCTATCCGCGGTCTGGAATGTCCCGTCGCAGGCCTACCAGTAAATAGATTTCGGCTTCTATGTGTCGCCGGCACGAACCCTGCTAACGGTACCGTGATAACGGCCGTGCCCCAGGTGTCGTTTCGTTCATTTTAACAATTCACAATTCGTTCTTGAGGCAGATAGTCGGCCCGACGCAGGCAGTTGCGAATGCAGCAACACTCGCAGAGCGCGCGCCGCGTCACCCAGGGAGGTACTCTCGTGTCCGTCCTCGCTTCGCTGTTCGGTAAAGAAACACTCGTCGGCCTTGACATCGGCAGCGCGAACCTGAAGGCAGTTCAGGTGGACGCGCACCGGGATGGCTTCCGGGTGGTGCGCGCCGCGCAGCAGAAAACCCCGCCCGGCGCGATCCGGGACGGCATCATCACTGACCGCCAGGGCGTTGCGGACGCTGTGCGCCAGATGCTCCGGGCCGCCAACATCTCCGCCACGGGCGCCGTGATGTCCGTCGCCGGTCCCACCGTGATCGTGCGCCAGGTCCAGATGCCCACCATGGCCGAAGCGGTCCTGAAGAAGTCCATCCGCTTCGAGGCCGGGCGCTTCATCTCCTCCAATGTTGACGACTCGGCGCTGGCCTTCGAGATCCAGGGGCCGGTCGAGGACGACCCGGGCCAGATGAACGTCATGCTGGTCGCCGCGCCCCGCGAGATGGTGGACTCGCGCGTGGAGACGGTGGAGCGCGCTGGCCTTGAGGCGGTCTCCATCGACCTGGAGTCGTTCGCCCTCGTGCGCTCCCTGGTGGAGTGCAACTGGAGCCGCTACAACGACGGCACCATGCGCGCCCTGGTGGACATCGGCGCGTCCCACACTGAGGTCACCATTGTGGTCGGCACCCAGTTCCAGCTGACCCGCTCCCTGCCCATCGCCGGGGACACCTTCACCGATGCCCTGAAGAACCAGCTGCGCGTCGATGCCGTGGAGGCCGAGCGGCGCAAGGCGGAACTGGACCTGACCGTCCTGATCCAGGGCAGCGACGACCCCGCCGCCTACGAGGCCCCGCGCGCCCTCCAGAACATCCTGGACGAGTTGCTGCGCGAGATCCGCCGCTCTATCAACTACTACCAGTCGCAGTTGCCCGAGGGTGCGCAGGCGCAGCCCCTGTCCGAGATCGTCCTGGCGGGCGGCTCGGCTCAGATGGTGGGAATGGCGCCGTACATGACCGCGCGCCTCGGCACCGAGGTCCGCGTCGGAGACCCGTTCGAGAACCCCGCGATCGACGCTGCCCCGGAGGCCCAGGCGTGGCTGCAGGAGCAGGCGCCGCGCCTGGGCATCGGCCTTGGCCTCGCGGTGAAGGAGTTCATGGTCGCTTCCGTCAAGTAGTCGGACGCCGCAGAATTCGAGCCTGAAGAAAAGGCACTGTCCGACGCAAGATACTGCAAGGGGCCAACGACAAGGGACCAACCATGCCGAATATTAACCTGATAGCGGCGCGCCGCGAAGAAAAGAAACGCCTGGAGACGCTCACCCGCCAGCTCTTCCTGGGCGTCGCCGCCTCCGTATCCGTCTTCGTCCTCCTCGGCCTGTACCTCGGCGGGCGCCGTCTGGCGCTCGGGAGCGAGCTAGCCCGCCTGGACGCGGAGATGCAGCGCCTCCAGCCGACCCTGGACAGCATCGCCGAAAAGGAGCGCGAGACCGCCGCGCTCGCGCCCAAGGTGGACACCCTGGAGGGCGCCCGCCTGTCGACGCTGCGCTGGCCTGCCCTGTTCCAGGCGATCTCGCGCACGCTGCCGTCGGGCACCTGGCTCTCCAACCTGTCGTCGAGTGGTGATGCTGAGGACACGTACATCAACCTCACCGGCATGACCAGCAGCCAGACCCTGGTCGGCCAGACGATGTCGCAGATGCAGTCGCACCCGATCTTCGACCGCACGGACCTGACGTTCTCGAACACCACCAACGCCAATGCGGATGAAGCCGTTCAGCGCGTCCAGTTCGAGATCAAGGCCCACCTCGTCCCGGTACGCCGCTCGGCAAAGCCGGCCGAGGCCGAAACGGTCCCCACGAGCGGGGAAGGCCGCAGTATTGAGAACAGCCCGGCCAACGCGGCCGGAGGCGCCGCGATTGGCGCGCCCTCGGCGCGCGTGACCCCCGGCGGCGAAACGATGAGCACGAAGGAGCAGGTGAGCAGCCATGTCGATGCGTAATGCCGATTCGGCGGCCGGGGGCGACGCGGCGGCGAAACCTTCCAAGCCGTCCCGCCCGCCCTTCACACTCAAGCCTTCCAAGCAGACCTGCATGGCCCTGGGCGTGATTCTGGGCGGCTTCCTGGTGGGGAGCGGCGGCCTGTACGTGTGGCAGACCGGACAGATCAACCAGCTTCAGGCCCAGGTAGACCAGAAGCGCGCCGACGTGAACAACGGCGCCCAGATCGCCCGGCGTCTGGAAGAGGTCAAGCTCCAGAACGAGGCCACGCGGGAGAAGATCCGCTACCTGGAGTCGTCCGTTTCCGCCAAAGAGTACGTCCCCACCCTGCTGAAGCAGACCGAGGCTCTGGCGAAGTCGGTGAACCTGCGTGTGGACTCCGTGCGCCCGAACCTGGAACCTGCTCCGGAGCCCCCGACCGACAAGGAGGCGCGCAAGAACTTCAAGCCGTGGCCCTACGACAAGCTGCACGTTGACATGCAGATCCACGGCAGCTACTGGAACGTGGCCCGGTTCATGTACCGCCTGACCGAGTTCCCCAAAATCCTGTCCGTAGAGAGCATCCAGCTTCAACCCCCCGCGAACGTGCCGCCTGGCGGCTCGCCCTCGCTGACGGTGAACCTGAACCTGACGGGCTTCATCTTCAAGGCAGACGAGGCCGCGTCCGATAGGGCGAAGCCGCAGCAGTCGGCGAACGCCGCCACTGCCGGCTCCGATGCCCCTGGCGCGAGCGCACACAATGACCAAGGAACCTCCTGACGCCGCGGCGACGCCTTCCCCTACAGCTAGAGCCGTCCAGATCCAGGAAAGCGAGCCGGGACCGCCGCCGCTGGCCCGAGGAGATGTGAGATGAAACCGATAGACAAAAAAGACATGCCGAAGCTTGTCGCCCTCATCATCGTGGCGGTGGGTGTATTCGGCTTCGTGCTTAAAGGATTGATGTTCCCGGGGGATGCCGTATCGAGTCCTCCGCCAGCGGCGGGGGCGTCGCCGGCGGCAGGGACGCCGGCCGCAGGACAGGCGACAGCGGGTTCCGCGGAATCGGCGCCGCTGTCGGATGCCTATGACCCCACCGCAGTACCGTTTGTGTCCAGCGGGCGCGACCCCTTCGTGCCGAATGGGCAGGCGGCGAGCACTCTGGCGGTGGCAGCCCCGACGCCGACCCCGGCGCCGTCCGTGACGCCGCTGCCGGGACCGGTCGCGAAGCCGACCAAGGAGAAGCTGGGCGGAATTCTGGCGCAGCTTCAGGGGAACAACGGGCCCATCTCGGACGTGCCGCCCGCGCCGAGCGGCGGCAGTGTGGAGGCTATCACCCCGCCCGACCCGCCGGCGCCGGACTTCCAGGTCACGGGCGTGGTGCTGGGTGAGGGCGGAACGCGCAGCGTGGCCATCCTGCGCGGGGCGGACAGTGAGCGCCGCTTTGTCATGGTCGGAGACCCGGTGGGGAACGGGTTCGTCGTCTCAGCAATCAACGCGAACGGCATCGAGATTCGGGATTCCAACCGTACCACCGAGCGCGTCGTGACCATCAATCTGGGGAATACGGAGAGCTCCCGTGCGAACTAATCAGCAAAAGCAGCAGATGTATGCCCTGGCGCTCGCCGCGCTGGGCCTCGTTTCCGGTGCGGGCGCCGCCGCGGCGGAGCCCGTACAGCCGCAGCAGAGCCCGCAGGCAGCGCCCGCCGGCGTGTCGGGCAAGAAGGTCGTGCGCAAAAAGGCGGTCCTTCGCGGCAACTCCGGTGCGCGCCGGGTGGTGACGCGACGCGTGGCGCGCCGGGCCCACCACTACCGTGTGGGCAACGTTTCGGGCGTGTCGCAGGCGATCAACGCGGCGGCCAGCCGGGGGAACGTGGTCACGGAGGTGGGAGTGGTTCCCTTCGAGGAGGGAACGCGGATCGTGATCGAAGGCACCAAGCCCTTCGTCCCCCAGGTGCGGACGCTGAGCGGCGGCGCGAACGCGACGGTGATCACCGTTCCCGGGACGCTGCGCGAGGGCGTGGGCTATAAGAGCGTGCGCCAGAATGGCGTGTGGAACGTCCGCTACGCCGCGCAGACCGGCGGCACGGTGCAGGTGGTGGCGAACACCCGCCAGGCGCTTGACCATGTGATGGAGAGTTCGCCGGACGGCAAGCGCTGGGAGATCGTCGTGCTCCGGCCGGGCGGATCGGCAATGGCAGCGAGCGTGGCGTCCGCGGCTCCGCGCCAGAACCAGAACCAGAACGCGACGGCGGCGGTGACCTCCATCACTTCGCTGGCGCGGGCGGCGGCGACCGGCGCGAACGCCATCAGTTCGGGCGCGCTCAGCGCGGCACGTCCGGCGACGTCGGTTGCAGCAGCGGCAGCGCGCGGCGCGGCCCGGGTTACCCTGGCACAGGCTACTCTGGCGCAGGCGGCGGCGGTCGGCGCGCGAACGGTAGCGGCGGC
>CALEKU010000261.1 GCA_937902745.1 uncultured Armatimonadota bacterium | reverse complement strand
GCCAGGTAAGGGCGCTCTCCCCGGTCTCCTCCCGCACCACCCGCGACCCGCCCACCGCCACCTCGCCGCCATCCTCCGCGAACGTGCCGCCGCGGTACAGATTGTAGGCGTACGCCCGCCCCGCCCATCGGTCTGCCTGCTTCTCGTGGAGCGACACGAACACGCCGCACCAGTCACGCGGGTCGGGCTCTTTTCCGTTCACCACCGCCTTGTAGTAGGGCGACATGGGCGAGCCGAGGAAGAAGATGACCACCAGGGCATAGCGGTCGTCATCGGAGAGGGCGTCAAAGTACCACCACTCGTAGGCGCCGGGGCGGGCGGGGTCGACGTGGAGGCCGTCGTGGTCGGGGCCGAAATGAATCTGCACGGGGTCAGCAGGTACAATAGGCCGTCATGCCCGGCCCTCTTTCCGATCTCTGGAGGCTCGCCCAGGAGTACGCGACGCCGCTCTTAGTGTACCAGATGGTCGTCACCGTCTTCGTCGCCTTCACCGCGGTCAACGCCCTCGGGGACTGGGTCACATTCCGACGGCCGGGGAGAGCCCTCACCCCCCCGGCCCTTGGAGCCCTCACCCCCCTCTCCGTCCTGATCCCTGCCCGCAACGAAGAGGCGGTGATCGCGGCGTGTGTGCGCTCGCTGGTGGAGCAGGATTACCCCGGACGACTGGAAATCCTCATTCTCGATGACCATTCTACGGACCGGACGGCGGCGGTGGCGCGCGAGGCGGCGGGGGGGGATGGGCGGGTGCGGGTGATTCCCGGCGGTGAGATGCTGCCAGGGTGGAAAGGCAAGCCCAACGCCATACGGCAGCTCGCAGAGGCGGCCACCGGCGAACTGCTGCTGCTCGGGGACGCCGACTGCGTGTTCTATCCGGGGGCGCTCGCGGCGGCGGTGCGGCACCGGGAAGCAACCGGCGCGGACTGCTTGAGTCTGATCCCCTACCTCGACTGCCGCTCGTTCTGGGAGCACGTCATCATCCCGCTCCAGTACTTCATCGTCTTTGCGACGCTGCCCATCCGCAACGTCTACGCCACGAAGAACCCGGCGTTCGCGGCAGCTAACGGTGCGTTCATCCTGATCGACGCGGCGACCTACGCCGCGCTCGGCGGCCATGAGCCGGTGCGGCGGGAGATGGCCGAAGACCTGAAGTTTGCACAGCACGTAAAGCGGTGCGGCTACCGCCTGGTCTACGCGGACGGCTCGACCACCTACTCCGTACGGATGTACGACAGCCTGCGCGGCATCTGCGAGGGGTTCGGGAAGAACCTGTATTCGGCGCTGGGCCGCTCGGTGGGCATCGTGGCGGTATGGAGCGGCTTCCTGTGGGCGACCCAGGTGCTGCCGTTCGGGTTCGTGGCGGCGGCGCTGGTCACGGGAGACCGCTCCGCGGCCGGGTGGTGGCTGCCGCTGGGCCACGTCGCGGTGGCGCTCGGCCTGCGCGCGGCGCTGGCGCTGCGCTTCCGGCAGGCGCTCTGGGCGGTGCTCACCCATCCGCTGGGGTGGGTAGCGACCATCGCCATTACGTACTACTCGACCTACCTGGGGCTGTCCGGCCGGGGGCACGCCTGGAAGGGGCGGGTCTACCAGACATAGCGGGCTACGGGTGCGGCACGCGGAGGGTCTGCCGGGAGGCGGGGGCCATAATGCTTGCTGTGGCCCCCCCGGGCCAGACGATGTCCACGCGCTCCACCGTGGCGCCAACGCCCAGGCCGAAGTGCGCGACCGGTTCCATCTGACACAGATAGCCGCTGCCGGCATCAATCACCCGGCGCTGGACGCGCGCTGGCGTGGTGAGCAGCACGAGGGCTCCGCGGGCGGGCGCGCCCGCCGGGGTGAGCGGCAGCACGCGCAGCCAGTCGTTCTCCTTCCCCTCCCCCGCATGGTACAGCGACAGGGGCTGCAGGTCGCTCTCGCCGTGGGCGATCAGAAGCTCCAGGCGGCCGTCGCCGTCCAGGTCCGCCACCGCCGCGCCCGTGCCCAGGCCACCCGGTTCGTCGGCGTCGCCGATTGGGACGCGCTTCCATGCACCGCCGCGGAACGCAAACAGGCGGTTGGGCTCCCCAATATTATTAAAGAAGATCTCTTCGTAGCCATCGTTGTCGAAGTCGGCGGCGATTACAGTGCGCACCGCGGCGGGTCGGGCCATCTCGGGTGTTGCGGCCTCCAGAAACCCACCCATCGGCGACTGGAGGAACAGACGGTGCTCCCCCTGCCAGTTGCCGACGCACAGGTCGAACTTACCGTTGCCGTCAGCATCCAGAGCGGCCACGCCGCGCCCGTGCTCGTGCGGGTCGGCAACGCCCAGATCGTCGGCCTGCTCGGCGAATGTTCCGTCCCCCTGGTTCACGAACAGAAAGTTTGGGCTGTCCTCGTTCGCGGCGAAGATGTCCATGCGGCCGGGCGGCGAAACGAGCGGCAGGGAAACGAGCGCGCGGCCGCCGGTGACGTAGTCCAGACCGGCGTCCGGCGCCGCGTCGTCGAGTTGGTCCAGACCGTTGGTTTCGTACAGGCGGAGGGGACCGCCATAGTTCGCCACGAGGAACCCGTAGCGTCCCGTGCCGAATCGGTCCACGGCGCACACGGAGCGTCCCGCGCACCGGTTGGCAGCGTGGGTGTTGGTAGGGATGAGGAAGAGGTCGGTCCAGACACCGTGGCGTACGGCGAAGAGGTGATCGCCGTAGCGCTTCGCCCCGGCGAAGGTGTCGGTGTTGAGGAAGTAGACCTCTTCGCGCCCGTCGCCGTCCACATCGGCCGCCGCCACGCCGATGGTCATGCGCTCGGCAGCGGCAAGGATCGGGTCGAAGCGGTCCACCAGACGCCCGCCGTCCCAGGCGAGGAGGCGGTTGGGATGCCCGAAGCCGGAGACGACCCACTCGAACGCCCCGTCGCCGTCGATGTCCGTCACGGCAACGCCGTAGCTGAGCATGGGCAGGTTGTGCCACAGCAGGTCGCTGCGATCGATGAACAAGTACGCCCCCGTTCCCGGCCCCGCCGCCGCTGCACCTTCGCTCCGTACACCCCCATTTCGACGGGCGGGGCGCCGCCTCCTTGTTTGATGGCGGCACCCACTGCCGTGTCGTCAGTCCCCGGAGTCCAGCGGCCCCGTATACGCGGCCATCCCGCCCGCTAGGGAGGCGACATTCGTAAATCCCTGCGCCCGCAGGAACCGGACCGCCGCTTCACTGGTCATCCCCTTCTCGCACACCAGGATCACGGCGTCCCCCGGATCGAGTTCGCGGGCGTAGCGGTCGGCGAATTGGCCAGCCGGGAGAAGGAGGGCATCGGGAATGTGGCCGGCGTGGAAGTCTCGCGGCTCGCGCAGGTCCACCACATAGATGTCGTCTCGGGCGGCGACGCGGGCGGCCAGATCTTCCGCGGATACGGTAGGACAGGCAGATTCGTTGCTCATACCCTCATCCTACCCGCCGATATGCGTGTGGCGCGAGCGGGCTTAAAGCGCGTGGACTTCCCGGACCACGCACGACTCTCCTCGATCTATCGCAGAGCGTACGTGAACCCGCCGCCCCCAGGGGACGGAACGTGGTTGGTCGCGCCTGGAAGGCCCTTTTCGCCGGGCGGGCGCGCGGACGTCAGCGGCAGGATAACACGGGGGCGGCGACGGGCACTACCCCCGTCACCACCACGTCCTCTGTTCGGTTGGGGCAGGCGGCAGAGAAACGCCTCCCACGCACAGCAAAAACATCCGAAGACGGCAGAGGCGCCGCAGCGGCCACCGCCGCTGCGGCAGCGGCGGACGCGGGGCAGGAGGCAGGCCGCGGCGGCACTGCGGACGACCGGTGCTGCTGCGGCAGAAGACGCGGCCGCGGAACCGGCACCGACGAGGGCACGGAGGAAGGCGCAGACGGGGGCGCGCACGGACTGGGCGCGGGCGCCGGATGCGAGCGCAGCGACGGCGGCGCCTGGTGCTGGGGACGGGGGGCGCTCCGATAGATGTAGGTAACGTGCGGCGGCACCTTGTCGGCGTCGATGGGCATCGCCAGCGCGGTGGCCTTGTAGACCATCGCACACGCGGCAACCGCCATGGCCATGCCTACTACGGTCAGCACGAACGCGGGGCGCGCCGCCGGAGCGGGGCGCATCCGGCCTGTCGCCTCCGCTCGCGCCACGGTAAGGCGCGGGAAGGCGGGAGAGGGCATGTCGTACTCGCGTACGGCGCCCGCCATGAGGTGGCTGACCGCGGCCAGGTGCTCGCGGCGCTCCTGGCAACGCGGGCAACGACTCAGGTGCCACGCCACCGCCAGGCGCTGCCAGCCGTAGAGCGCGCCGTGTTCGTACAACAGTATGTTTTGATCTCGATCCGAGCAGTTCATGGCATCATCAGTTTATCTTCTTGATCGAGCTGAGGCGCGGGAGCCTGGGACAAAGGCCCCGCCGCTCCGCCGCGGGCAGCCGCTCGCTTGCCGACCGCTTCCCTCCGGGTCACCCCGTTTCCCCCGCCCCCAGGCACCGCCGACAGTGGCCCGCCCGGAGCGGAAAGGCTCTGCCCCACCAGATCGTGGGCCCGATAGAACTGGTACTTCACCGTGTTCAGGTTCCGTCCCAGCACCCGGGCGATCTCCGGCAGGTTCATCTCCGCGTAATAGTACAGGTCCAGGACCTCCCGCTGCGGGGGCGGCAGGGCGTCCACGATCTGGCGCACCGAGTCCCGCAGCTCCGCCGCCGCGTAGAGATCCTCGGGCGAACGCCAGTGCCGCCCTCCCGGCCCACCGGACGCCTCCACCTCCTGCGTCAGGCTTGCCGCCGCCGCCGCCGCGCGGCTCTGCGACCGGTGGTAGTCCATGCACTTGTTTACCGCGATGCTGTACAGGTAGGTCCGGAAGCAGGCCCGCTTCTGGAATCGCGGCATCGCCACCCAGGCTGCCAGCCACACATCCTGCAGCAGATCGTCCACGACCTCCGGCCCGACCCGGCGCAGCAGGAACCCGCGCACCTGTGCCTGATAGGCGCCCAGCAGGGCGTCGAAGGCGTGGCGATCCCCACGGCGCGCGGCGTCCACCAGCGCCCCCTCGCTCCCGCCGCCCGGGGACGAAGCGTCGCTGCCGCCCGCGCCGGCCGAACGGAGGCGCCCAGAGCGTCCGGCCCTGGCAGACCCTGCGGTCGCAGCATCGTCGCCACGGCCCATCCATTTTTGCAGTAGGTTCAAGGCTCTGTTCTCGCCCGGCTTCCGTATCCGTGACCGTGTTCCAGCCCGGTTTCACTCTATTTGTCGCAGCCGCCCGCCTCCGGGTTGGAAGGCGAAACGCCGCGAATCGGGTCTGGATTTAAAAACCCGTGATGTTCCCTGCGAAAAGGATACCGCAAATGCCGATACATCAACAGGGTTTTCCGGGCACCTGATACTCGATTCAGGGGCTGCGGCAGGCCCGGTCCTGCCGAACATCCCGATGCGCTGCTTCACTTATCTTACTGAAACCCGCCTCCCCGCAATGTCGCGGCGGCAGCTCGGCGTCCTGATGCCAGGCGCCCGCGCCGTGCCGCCCCCGCGCCGGCATGACGAGGCGGACGAAGCCGCTGACACGGGGATGCAGCCCCGTCGCCGGCGCGCCCTGGTGGCTCCGTCCCCGTACCTCACCCTGACCACCGAGTCTCTGCACTCGGAGACCCTGGTGCGGGCGCGCGGGGAACTGGACATCTCCACGGTGCTGCCGTTCCGGGAGGCGGCCTTCGCGGCGATCGGGCAGCACCCCGAGCGCCTCGTCCTCGAACTGTCCGAGGTGCGAGAGATTGACTCCGCGGGCATTACGTCTCTGGTAACCATTGTACGGGTCGCCCACCTGGTAAACGTCCCCGTAGGAATCATTCCCTCCCCGATGCTGCGCGATCTTCTGGACACGACCGGCCTCGGCGAGTACATGCCGCTCGCGGCCGCGTAACGATTCGGACGTTTTGAAGGTGCGCCTCCCTTGACAGGGTCCAAGCGGTAACAGTACAGTCCTTCTGTCATTAGCCGCTCCGCACGCACCCCATCAGGTGCCGCCTGCGGCTCTTTTTTTGAGGAGGACGCATGCCCGCCGCCGACGCCACACCCCCGCTTCCTGACCCGCAGTCGCTGCTCGCCGAACTGGTGGCAGCCCCTGGTCCGCCCGGCCAGGAGGACGCGGTGCGCAACGCGGTCGCCGCGCACATCCGCTCTCTCGGGCTGCCCGCGCGCGTGGATGCTAAGGGGAACTTGCTTACCGCCGCTGCCCCGGCGCTGCCGGAGCGCCCCCGGGTCGTGGTCACGGCGCACCTGGACGAGATCGCCCTGATCGTGACCGGCATCGAGATGGACGGCGCGCTTCGGGTCGCTCCCCTGGGCGGCGCACACCCCTGGAAATGGGGGGAGGGGCCGGTGGAGGTGCTGGCATCCAGGGGAACGCTGCCCGCGGTCCTGTCCTTCGGCTCCATCCACACCACCTCCCCGTTCTCGCCTGCACAGCAGGCACGCGAAGGCCGCGCGCTCACCTGGGACGCCGCCCGCCTCTGGACCGGCCTGGAGGCAGCGGAACTGGTAAAGGCCGGGGTACGGCCCGGGACGCGGGCAGTGCTCGCCCGCGCGCGGCGCACGCTGTGGCAGATGGGCGGCGGCCTCGTGGCCTCGTACTTCCTGGATGACCGGGCCGATCTGGTGTCCTGGCTACTTGCACTGGCGTCCCTGCCCTCAGACACCGGTTCGGGGGTGCTGTTCGCGGCCACCACCAGCGAGGAGGTGGGAGGCGAGGGCGCGCAGTTCCTGCTGCAATCGCTGCCCGCGCCGCCGGAGGTGGTGGTGGCTCTGGAGATCGGGCCGCGCACTCCGGACGCGGACTTCCCGCTGGACGCCAACCCGACGGTCTGGGTCACTGACACCTTCGCCACGTCGGCGCCGCGCGACCTGGACCTGCTGGCGGCCGCGGCGGGGGAGGTGCGTCTGGAGGTCCGCTGGCAGGCCGTCACCCGGGGCGGGTCCGATGCCACCTGCGTTGCCGCGCGCGGCCTCTGCGCCCGCCCGGTGACGCTCGCATTCGCCGCTGAGAACAGCCACGGCTTCGAGATCATGCATCAGGACGCCCCCGCCGCCCTCGCCCGCCTGCTCGTGGCCTATCTGGAGCGGCTGGCACGCGAAGGCTAAGCCGCGTCGCGGCGGCGCCCCGCTTCCCGCAGGAGCGCATCGGCCCAATCGACATCTGCCTGGCGCAGAGGCGGGTTCGGCTCGGAGTGGTAATCGACGAGCCGCCCGAATGCCCCCTCGTCATAGGCGCGGTCGAACGCCGCCTGCAGATCCAGGACGACGTCCGGGTGCCCGTCCGTAAGCGGCACCCGGAAACGGGGCAGCCGGTCGCGGACCGAGCGCGGCCAGACCTCGAACGACGCCCCACTCCCCGCCCGGTGGAGGCAAACGAGGTAGTCCCAGACCCCGTACTCGCGAGTGAGGTGCGGCAGGGAGGCGGCGACCGTGTGCTCCCCTGCCCGGAGTAAGTCGATCTCGACCAGGTGGGTGTCACTCGGGAGCAGTCCCTCTTGCTTCGTCACGTACTTTTCTCGCCCCCGCCCCCGCACTTTGTTTGCAGGACTCAGCAGTTCGACGGCCGTCACGACCTTCCCCTCCTGCCGAACGGAGATGACGTCTATGAAGAGTTCGCGCACTGGTTGCGAGGGTATACGGAGCAGAAACGGGGCGTCGGCCTCCACACCGGGGGCGCTCAGCACCGCGGTCCCTGCGGTGACATCCGGGCGTCTCAGCACGACGTCTGGCGTCACCGTCTCTGGCTGCATTACGTACAGCCGCTCGCCGACCCGCGCGACGAAGTCGGGTGGCAGAAGCCCGTTCAATTGGCTGGACATGAAGACGATGAGGTGGCTGTGAAATCCCTCCCAGTGAACGGGACTTTCGAGGAAAGGGTCCATACCGGGGAACGGGCTGGGCATCGCCGTGGTCTCCTCCTGACTGCCGTTACTGCCATTTTACCGCCGACACCCGGCGCCCGACGGCGCGTTGTTTGCAAGACAGTTGCGCGCGGACAGGAGGTTCGGGCGCGGGGGACGAACCCTCAAAAGGTAATTCGTACCGAGAGGAGTCGTTTTCACATGGCGTACGAGGGCAGAGCCGCCGTCCTGACCGAGGCGGGTAAGGACGCGGAGATCATCGATATCGTGGTGGACCCGCCGGGACCGGGCGAGGTTCTGGTCAAGATGCACTCGTCCGGGGTGTGCCACACGGACCTGACCGTAAAGATGCTGAACGGTAACGGCATGGCCTTCCCCATCGTCCTGGGGCATGAGGGCGCTGGATACATCGAAGCCGTGGGTGAGGGCGTGGTCGGCCTGGAGGTGGGCGACCCGGTCGTGATCGCCTACCGCGCCCCCTGTGAGCAGTGCCCGGCCTGCCGCCGGGGCGACCCGCGCCGCTGCTACATGGCGCTTCGCCCCAAGCCGCGCATCCACCGCAAGTCCGACGGCGCCCTCTGCTCGCAGGTGCTGCGCTGCGGGACCTTCTCCACGCATACGGTGGTCCACAGCAAGGCGGCCATCAAGATGCCGAAGGATATCCCGCTGGAGAAGGCGTGCCTGATCGCCTGCGGCGTGGTCACCGGCGTCGGCGCGGCCATGAACACGGCGCCGGTCTTCCCCGGCGCGCGCGTAGCCGTGATCGGCTGCGGCGGGGTCGGCCTGTCGGTCATCGCCGGAGCAAAGCTGCAGCACGCGAAGCAGATCATTGCCGTGGACATCAACCCGACCAAGCTGGAGTGGGCGAAGGAGTTCGGCGCGACGCACGTGGTGAATGCGAAGGACGGCGACCCGGTGGAGGCGGTGCGCAAGCTCACCGACGACGGCTGGGACGGCGGTGTAGAGTTCGCCTATGAGGCGACGGGCATTCCGTCGTGCATCGAGCAGGCGGTCCGGATGCTCTCCTATGCGGGCACGGCTACCACCATCGGGTTCCCCGCCGAGCACGACGCGGTCAACCTGAACCTGGGCAACATGGCGACCGGCGTATACTGGAACAAGGCGGCGCTGCGCGTCTGCCACTGCGGCGACGCCCTGCCCTCCCACGACTTCCCGCTGCTGGCGCAGCTCTACCTGGAGGGCAAGCTGAACCTGGACCGCATGGTGACCCAGGAGATCGAGCTGGGCGATGTCGAGGCCGCGTTCCACAAGATGGAAGAGGGCAACGTCATCCGCTCCGTGATCCGCTTCTGATCTACCCGCCTCAGACCCGGTGGGCGCCTGCGCCGCCGGGTCTGAGGTGTAGCGAGACGCGCCCAGGGGAGACAAGCGAATCTATGCGAACCGTCCTGCGCATTCAGCAGGCGCACCGGAACCAGACCAGGGAGGCCGCCCGTGGCCACCGAAGCGCCTTCGCGTAAGGGCGGCTGGCTGAGAGAGTGGGGGCGGCGTCTGGGCGCCGCCCCCTTCCTGCTGCTCATGGCGGTGGCGCTGCCCCCGCCCACCGCCGGGACGCTCCTCGGCCTGCCCGACCTGTGCGGCTTCCGCCGCCTGACCGCCCTCCCCTGCCCCGGGTGCGGCCTCACACGCTCTCTCGTCTGCGCGTGTCACCTGCGCCTCGGGGAGTCGGTCACCTACCACCCCCTCGGCCCCGTCCTTGCCCTCGGGCTGCTCGTTGCGGCCTGGCTGCGCTTCAGCGGGCGGGAAGAGCGCCTGCCCCGCTTTACCTATGAGCGTGCGGCCCTGTTCTTCGGGGCGGCGCTACTGGTTCTCTGGCTGGGGCGCCTGCTACACCTGCTCCCTTGGCCCCCTTAAGTTTCGAGCCAAACGCGGCGCTCAGGCAGCCGGGGGGGCAGCCGCGGTGAGCTCGGCTTCCGGATCTCCGACCGCGGCGGCGGCCCGGGCTTCAAGCTCCCGGCAGGACGCCTCGACCCGGCGGCAGGCGTCCTCCAGATCGTCGTCCGGCCCCACAAAGATAGGCTCTCCGAAGAACCAGGCTGCCTTCGAGAACGGCTTCGGGAGAAGATACCGGTCCCAGGAGCGCATCTGCCAGCGGGGGTATGCCGTGATACCCGCCGGGAGGATCGGTTTGCCGGACCGCTGGGCAAAGTACGCCACGCCCGGCTGGCAGACATTCACAGGGCCGCGCGGACCGTCGGGCGTGAACGCCACCACGGAGCCTGGCTCCGAAAGCACGGTCAGGACCTCCCGGGCAGCCTGCACCCCGCGTCGCCCGGTGGAGCCGCGCACCACGCGCCAGCCGAGGTTGCTCAGCACCCGTGTCTGGATGTCACCGTCCCGCGACAGCGACACGATGGAAACATAGCCCCGTCCCCGGAAGTGCAGAATAGGGATGAAGGTCCGCCCGTGCCAGGTGACCAGGATGATGCTGCCGTGCTCGCGGAGCAGTTCACGAAGGCGGGGCTCCCAGTCCACGGAAAGGCGCACCGTCCCGAAGATTATCCGCGCCAGGGTCGTCACGAGCCGGGCGAGAAAACGGGTGCGCAGGGTCAGCGGGCGCGGCTGCTCGACTTCTTTCATAGCTCCCGTGCCGCCAGCAGCGCCGACGGGGCGGCGTCCGGTGGGAGGGCGTCGACATCCGCCCGCCGCTGCTGAGTCTCGTACAGGGCGGCATACAGGCCGCCACGCGCCAGGAGTTGCGCATGCGTCCCCTGCTCCGCGATTCGCCCGCCCGGCTGAAGGACCACGATCTGGTCCGCGTTGACGATGGTCGAAAGGCGGTGCGCAATAATGAGCGTGGTCCGCCCCTGCATGAGTTTGTCCAGAGCCTCCTGCACCAGCGCCTCAGTGGAGGCGTCCAGCGCACTGGTCGCCTCATCGAGGATCAGGATGCGCGGGTCCGCAAGAAGCGCCCGGGCGATCGCGATGCGCTGGCGCTGGCCACCCGAGAGCGTCGCCCCCCGCTCCCCCACCCAGGTATCGTACCCCTCCGGCTGCGCCTCAATAAAGCCCGCGATGTTCGCCGCGGCGGCCGCTGCTCGCACCTCCTCCAGCGTCGCGTCCCGCTTTCCGTAGGCGATATTGTCGCGCAGGGTGCCCGAGAAGAGTTGCGGGTCCTGTGGCACGATGCCAATCTGCCGGCGCAGCGACTCCAGGGTGATAGTGCGCAGATCGCGACCGTCCACCAGGACCGAACCGCCGGTGGGGTCGTAGAACCGGGGGATCAGGTCAGCGAGGGTGGACTTGCCGGAGCCGGTCTCCCCCACCAGCGCCACGACCTGCCCCGGCTCCAGCGTCAGGTTGATACCGGAGAGCACGGGCTTGCCCGGCTCGTAAGCAAAGGAGACACCCCGTAGCTCGATGCGCCCCTCAACGGGCGGCAGCGGCCGGGCGTCCGGCGCGTCCCGGATGTCGGGCGTCACATCAAGTACATCGGTGAAGATGCGGTCGGCCGCCCCCATCATGTCCTCGAAGCCGGATTTGAGGCTCCCGATTGCGTTTACCGAGTTGGCAACGTTGGAGACGAGCAGGAGGTACTTGATCAGCCCGCCCGCGGTCATGGCCCCCTGCGTCACCAGCGTCCCGCCCACATATAGCACCGCGGCAACGCCGATGGCGCCGATGAAATCCACGACCGGGCCGAGGCGCGCGGAGCGCCGGACGGCCTTGAGCTGGCTCTCGATAGCCCGCTCGCTGGCCTGCTCGAACCGCCGGAGCTCGTGCTCCTCCGCGGTAAAGGCGCGCACCACGCGCGGGGCGGACAGGGACTCCTCCATCACCGCGGAGACATCCGCCAGCCGCTCCTGCGTTTCCGTGGAGATGCTGCGCAGGCGGCGGGTCAGCCGCTGGATGAACAGGGCCATGATGGGCACGACCATCAGCACGAAGAGGGTCAGAAGCCACGAGGTGCGGAACAGAACAACCAGGTACAGAACGGCCTGAATCGGCGTCGCCACCACATCCTTGATCATCATGGCGGCGTTCTGCATCTTGGGCACGTCGCTGGTCATGGCGGACATCAGCGCCCCGGTGCGGCGCTTGTGGAAGTACGCCAGCGAGAGCTTCTGAAGGTGTGCGTACACGTCCCGGCGCATATGGAGGCCGATGTACTGGGCCACCGTCGCCAGAAGGACGCTCTGGGTGTACTTGAGCAGCCCCATAAGCCCGTAGAGCGCGATGACACTGACGCACGCGATGGCCAGTAGCCGGACGGTCCCGCCGTTCAGGCCGTTGATGAAGTTCTCGATCTGGTTGGCAATGCCGACCTGAATCGCACCGACCAGAGTGCCGCACAGGAGGCCGAGGGCGAGCTTTCCGCGGAACGGGATGAGGTAGGCAAGCAGACGGCGGCGCACCTCGGCGCGCGAGGGCGGCGCGGGGCGCGGCGGCTGCTCCGGAGAGTTCGGCGTCGCCGCCGCGCCGTCCGTACCGCTGTCACCGTTCGGCCCGGTGTCACGGCGCCGCGCGCCGCTGGCGGTCTTACCGCCGCCGGATTCGTCTGCTGCTGCTTCTGTTGTCGTCACTGCGTATTGCTACCGTCCGTCCGCGCCGTTCGTTCCCGGCGCGCCGCGCTGCTGCGGCTGCTGCCGCCGCCCGCGCTCCGCCAGGTCCACGGCCAGAGCCGCGGCGCGGGCGGCCCCGCCCTTCTCGCCCAGCAGGCTGATTACCGCCTGAAGGTCCTTGCGCGCCTGGAGCATCCGCTCCGGCTCCAGCAGGTAGTCGATCACAGGCTCCGCCAGCCCATCCGGCGTGGCGGCGTCCTGTATCCGTTCAGGGACGACCTCCCGGTCCGCCAGCAGGTTCGGCAGGCCGATAAAGCGCGGCAGGTTCTTCTTCACAAGAACATACTGTACGCGGTTGACCGCGTTGGTGCCCATCCGGTACAGGATGACCATCGGCTTGCCGAGAATGGCGGCCTCCAGCGTGGCCGTGCCGGAGCAGATCAGCAACACGTCGGAGGCGGCCATCACGTCGTAGGTGGCATCGTCCACCAGGGCGAGAGGCAGCGGGCCGGCCGGGGGGCGGGGCATCTCCGCGGCCCGGCGCAGCCACTCACGCTGGCGCCGCGCCATCTCCTCCGGCGAGAGCGACTGCCCGTCGATCCCGACCGGCACGCCGATAGCCTGTGCGCCCTCCCCGCCCTCGGAGGCACGCAGACGCTCCGCCTCCCGCAGCGCCTCCTCCGCCTGCTGCCGCGCCGCATGAACGCGATCGTGCGCCGCCACCATCGCCTCCACGCGCGCCCGGTCCACCGTGGGGGCGAGCGCCAGCACGAACTGCACGCCGGGGACGCGCTGGTGGATTACCGTGGCCGCCTCTAGCTGAACGGGCAGAATCTGCTCGATCTCCGCGCGGCGGCTGCCCGGCAGGATGCCGACGACCGGGTGCTCCCGGTCGATCCCGTGGCGCGCTGCAAACTCGTCGGGGGGAAGCGAGGGCTGAACGAGGTCCAGAAGGGGGTGACCGACGAAGGTAGCGTCCACCCCGAACCGGCGCAGTTCACTTTCGGACCACGGGAACGGGGTCGCTACGGCGTCCGCCATCTCCGTCAGGTCCGTCCGGTTCAACTGCCGCCGCCAGGAGCCGGGCGGGAAGTAGTAGAAGATGGGGGTTTCGGGCAGGTGCTCGCGCACCCGGGGGCAGATGCCACGGATCGGGCCGAACCCGATGTTGAACGCCCCGGCGTCCACCGCGATTACCAGGCCGGGCCGCCGACGCTCCAGTTCACGCCCCAGACTGTTGAGCGCGTGCACCGCGCGCGGCAGCAGCGCCAGCCCCTGCGCCACTCCCACCACGCTCCACCGGCTGGTGTCCGCCGCCACCTCAACGCCTGCATCGCGCAGGTACTTGCCGCCTGCTCCCCAGAACGTCCAGTCGGGGCGCAGGCGGCGCATCTCCTGCACCAGTTGCGCCCCGACCCGGTCTCCGGAGGCCTCCCCGGTAAAGATGGCGACGTCCACGGCAGACTCGTCCTCCGCACCCCGTTCCGGCGTCGTCGTCTGCGCGTCTTAACGGCGCGGGCGGTCGAACTGGCGCCCCTGCTGGCCCAGGCTGATGCTCTTCATGAACTCGACCAGGTAGCTGATCTCCTCGCCCATCTCGACCTCCTCCTCGATCGCTTCGAGGGCCTGGGAGAGATTGAGATTGGACCGGTAGAGCAGTTTGTAGGCGTGGCGGAGTTGGGCGCGCACGCCCGGCTTGATGCCCGCCCGGCGCAGGCCGCGGACATTCAGCTCCAGCACATCGGCAGGGCGGCCGTCGGCCAGCATGAACGGCGGCACGTCCTGGACGACCTTACTGTACCCGCCGAGCATGGCGAGCTTGCCGACGCGCACAAACTGGTGCACACCGACCATGCCCCCCATGACCACGCCATCCTCTACCAGGATGTGACCGGACAGGCCGACGTAGGAAGAGATCATGGTGTGGTTACCGACCACGCAGTTGTGGCCGATGTGGACGTACGCCATGATCATGTTGTCGTCGCCGATGACCGTGGCCTGCTCTTCGCCCGTGGCCCGGTGCATCGACACAAACTCACGGATGAGGTTGCCGTTGCCAATCCGGACGTAGCTGCGCTCGCCCTTGAACTTGTGGTCCTGAGGCGGGCCGCCGAGCACGGCGCCCGCGCGCACCTGACAGTCCTTGCCGATGTGCGTGTGCTCTTCCAGGACGACGTGCGGGCCGATCACGGTACGGTCGCCGACGACGCAGTTCGGGCCGATGACCGAGTAGGCGCCGACGCTCACGCCGCTCCCCAGTTCCGACGAGGGGTCGATGACGGCGGTGGGATGGATGCTGCTGCTCACTCCCTATCGCTCCTTCATTCCTGAGCCGCCGCCTCGGACGGGTCGCGCTCCACGAGCGCAAACGACATCTCCGCTTCGCAGACCACCTTGCCCTCGACGCGCGCCTCGGCCTTAACCCAGCCGACGCTGCCGCGGGACTTCAGCATGGTTACCTCGGTGATCAGGGTGTCTCCGGGCAGCACCGGCTTGCGGAAGCGGGCCTTCTCCACCCCGGCGAGGTAAGCGAGCTTTCCCCGGTGCTCGTCCAGCGTCAACAGCATGACGCCGCCCGCCTGGGCCATCATCTCGACGATCAGGACGCCCGGCATGATGGGATGGTCGGGGAAGTGGCCGACGAAGAAGTGCTCGTTGATAGTGACGTTCTTGACGCCGAGGACCCGGACGCCCGGTTCGACCTCCAGGATCTTGTCGATCAACAGAAAGGGATAGCGGTGCGGCAGGATGCGCAGCAGTTCGTTCGCAGAGATTTCCAATCCAGAACCTCGGTTGGTTTCGGCGGCAGCCCAGAAGAGGGCTGCCGCGGTCGCTACGCCATTGTACCAGACGCCGGCGCGGCGAGTCGGGCAGCCAGGGAGACGTTAAGACGGTGCGAGGGCTTGACGGCGAACACCTCGACAGGAGGAAGGGGCCCCAGGCCCGCCAGGGATAGATCCCCCAGCAGGTCCAGAAGCTTGTGGCGGGCGAGTTCCCCCTCGAAGCGCAGCGGTGAGGAGTAGCGGTCGGGATACACCACCACCGCGTTTTCCAGCGAGCCGCCGAGGGCGAGGCCCGCCTTCCGAAGCGCCTCAACCTCCTCAATGAATCCGAAGGTGCGGGCGGGGGCCACATCGCGGGCGTAGTCGTCCACTCCCGCGTCGAACCGGGCGACCTGCGTACCGACCAGTGGGTGATCCTCAAACACCGTCGCTACTGTGGCCCGGAAGCGGTCCGCGGGATAGGCCGCCACGAATGCCCCGTGCTTCCCCGTCACGAGAACGGGCTCCGTGAGCGCCGGCGCCGCCGCAGCAGGCGCGGCGCCGTCCACAAGGCCCGCAGAGCGGAGGGCCTCCACCCAGGGGAGCGCGCTGCCGTCGCCGATGGGCAACTCCGGCCCCTCCACCTCCGCCCGGGCGTCGGTCACTCCGAGGCCCGACAGGGCAGACAGAAGGTGCTCGACGGTAGAAACGGTGCCCCCCCCGCTTCCGGCGAGGACGGTGCAGCGGGACGTGTCCGCCACGCTCGCGGCGCGCGCAGCGATCTCGACACCGTCGCGCACGAAGACGATGCCGGCGCCGGGCGGCGCCGGGCGGAGCGTAACCCGTGCGTGAGCGCCGGTGTGGATGCCGACGCCCTCGACCACGACCTCCGAATTCAGAGTGCGCGACGTCACGAGGCCGCTTCGTCGCCCGCCGGCTCGTCCGCGGCGGCGCTGCTGCCGCCCGCGATCTGCGCCTCCAGGGCCTTCATGCGGCGCTCCATCTCGCGGAACTTCTTCATCAGGTCGGGAAGCTGATGCACGGCGGCCTGCGTGCGCAGGACCTCCTTATGCGGCTTCGCGCCGTAGCCGGAAACGAACGCCCCGGCGGGAACGTCGCCCATCACGCCGGTCTGCGCCCCGATGATCGCTCCGGGACCGATCTTGACCTGCTCCTTGACACCCGACTGGCCGGCGATGATGACGTTCTTGCCAACGTCCACCCCACCCGCCAGACCCACCTGCGCCACGATCAGGCAGTCCTCACCGATCTCGCAGTTGTGGCCGATGTGGACCAGGTTATCGATCTTGGTGCCGGAGCCGACGCGCGTGGTGCCGGTGCGCGCCCGGTCCACCGTGACGTTTGCCCCCAGTTCCACGTTGTCTCCCAGCGCCACATTGCCGATCTGCGGGATCTTACGGTGGTGGCCGCCCATCGTGAGGTAGCCGAAGCCGTCCGCCCCAAGCACCGTGCCAGAGTGGATGATACAGCCGCTCCCCACCACGGTGCCGCGCAGAAGCGTCACGTTCGGATGGATCACGGTGTTATCGCCGATCTCGACATCATCCCCGAGGTAGGCCAGGGGGTGAATAGTGACGTTGTCGCCGAGGCGAACATTCTCCCCGAGGACGCAGTGTGCGCCGATGGAGACGTTCGCCCCGTGGCGGAAGTCCGCCCCGATCACCACGGTGGGGTCGATCCCCCGCTGGGCATACTGCTCCGGCGCGAACAGATCGAGGAGCTGCGCGAAGGCCAGGCGCGGGTTCGACACCTGAATCAGGGTCTTCGCGCCGGACGCCGCCTGAATCGGGTCCATGACCTCAGGCGCGAGGATGGCCGAGGCCTCCGACTGCGCCGCGTTTTGAAGGAAGCGCAGGCTCTCGGCGAACGTAATGTCGCCGATGCGGGCGTCTTCTATGGCGGCGATACCCCGGATCACCGTCTGAGGGTCGCCGTAGATGCGGCCCTTGACGACATCCGCGAGTTCCCCGACCGTGCGTGCTCTGGTTTCTTTCACCTTAACCGAACCTCCCGAGTCTCCGAGGCATATATCGGCGCACGCGGCGATAGTCGCCCCGGACCGAAGGCTGCCGCTGCCCGTCCGCCGTCCGGGCTTAGGGCGTCGCCGCTACCGCCACCTACCAGCGTGGGGCGCACCCACGTCCGGAAGCGGTCGGTCATGTCGTTTCCCGCGCCCACCGTATCTTCGGAAAAAATAACGTCCAGATTCCGGGCATCTGCGACATCCCGCACCGCATCCCGCACATCCGCCCGAATCACCGCCTCCAGGCGCTTCCGCTCCCGCAGCAGGCGCGCGCGCGCCGCGGCAGCTGTTCGCTCCGACGCCCGGCGCGCTTCGGAACCGGCCACCGGGCCCGCAATCCGAACCGGCCCCGGGGCGCTTGCCCCCGGGGAGCGCCCTGCACCGCCCGCAGGCCCTTCGGCGGCATACCGCTCCCGCTCGATATCCTGATCCCGCAGCTCTCGCTGCTCCGCGACGCGGTTCTCCTCGCGGTTCTCGTCCCGCTCCGCGGCGAGTTGGGCCGCAACGCGCGCCTCGGAGTCCTGGCGCAGCTTCTCCGCCTGTGCGGCGTAGCGCTGTCGCCCTTCCCCCTCAATCGCCTTCTCCTCCGCCAGCAGCGCCGCGAGTTGCGCCTCCACCTCACGCAGGTCCCGCGTCAGCCGCGCCCGCGCACTCACGTACAGCGGGGAGCCGTCTGCCTCTGTCAGGGGTGGTCCGCCTGCCTCAGGTCCGGGCGCCCCGGACTCCTTGCGGCGGCGGGCCGCTGCGTCGAGCCGGGCCAGCTCCTTTTCCAGCTCCTCCGGGTCGGTCAGCGGCCGGAGCAGAGGCGGCACCCGCAGGTCGTTGTTCAGGGCGTCCTGTTTCACCACCAGATTGATGTAGGAGTCCCCACGCGCGGCGAGTTCGGCTCGCACCGCCTCTTCAATCGCGGCACGCTCGCTCCGCAGGACATCGGCCAGATCGACCCGCGCCACCGCCCGCAGTTCTGCTGCGCGCCGCTCTTCGCGCTGCGCTGTGTAGTTCTCCAGCGCCGTCAGGTACGCTTCCAGCTCCGCGTCCGCCGTCTGGCGAAGCGCCGCCTGCTGGGCCAGACGATTCTCCTGAATGCGGCGGGCGCCCTGGCCGCCGTCCCCCCCCGCGGTGAGGGCAGGGAGTACAGAGGGCTCGTCGCCGTCCGCGCCGACCGCAGGCGCCTCCTGCTGTGCCAGGCGGGCCGCCGCGCGGTCGATACGACCGAGTTCGGGCCACAGCGGGTGCAGCGGGAGCAGGGCGCCCAGGCGCACCGCCCCCTTCTCCGCGGGCGGTGGCACCTGGGCGGTCTTCTCGCGACCGCCGCTGCAGCCTGCGGAAGCCGCCGCCGCTGCAAGGCAGAAAGCCGCCGCGACCGCGGGGACGCGGCAGGACGCTAAGGCGCCGCCGCGACCCTTCCCCTTGCCGCTATTTGTTGATTTCCTTGAGCACATCGCTCGTGATGTCTACCGGCGCATAGATCGCGACATCTCCGGTGAAGACGGCCGCCAGATTCTTCTGCTTGGCCACCTTCGCCACCGCCGCGCGCACTTCGCCCAGCATCTTCGTATTAATGTCCCGCTCCTGGTCTTTAAGACGCTTATCCAGCGCTTCCGCAAACTTCTGCAGGTGCTCGTTCCCCCGGGTCTGCCGGTCCATCAACTCCGTGAGCATCCTGGCCTGCTCGGGGTCCGGGTTCGGCACATTCTGCAGGCGGGTGAGCTGCGACGAAGCCAGATCGCCCTTCTGCTCCAGCTCCCCAACCCGCTTTTTTTCCGCATCGGTCAGGGTCGTCTTCTCGTACAGCGCGCCGAGTTCCGCGACCTCCTTCTCGTCCAGGAACCGGGCCGTCCCCTTGTCCAGGCGCCGCAGGATGTCAAGCAGTCTCTGCTGGAGCTGCATGATCGCAGCCCCCGCGTCCTGACGCGACTTGGACTCGTTCAACACCTTCCCGACATCCACCATGCCGAAAACCGGTGCTGCCGGCGCCGGCTGCGCGCCCCCCTGGGCACGGGCGGCGGTCCCCACCCCGGCGCCCCCCATCAGGAAGAGCAGCACCCCTCCGGCTACCAATCTCTGCAGGACATTTCTTTGGAATGCGATTCGCACGGAAAGTTTCTCCTTCGTAAAATGGCAATCTTAAAACGGAACCGCAACCGGCACAGAAAAGCAGGCGCGCCGCCGCCCTCCGGCGCCACCGCGCCCCGCGCCGGAGGGCGCGCAGGGGCGCGGGCGGCGCGAGGCGTCGGCGCAGGCCGGTGAGCGTAGGCGCACACTCAGGCGGGCACGGCCCGTGTCAGAAGGACTGGCCGATGGCGAAGTGGATGCGGCTGGTTTCCCCAATGCCGTAGTCGAGGCGAACGGGACCGACGGGGGTTTTGACCCGGACACCCAGGCCAACGCCGATGTTCGGGCTGAACCCCTTGTGCTGCTCGAATCCCTGGATGTTCTCGCCGTTGACGTCGCTCGCCCCCCAGGCATCGCCGATATCCAGGAACAGGACGCCACTGAGGTTACCGCCCTTGCGGTCCAGCGGCACGCGCAGTTCGGTAGACAGAAGGAAGAGATTGTTCCCCCAGAAGCGGTCGTCCGCGTAGCCGCGCAGGTTGTCCGCGCCCCCCACGAAGTACTGCTCGGAGAAGCCGATGTTGCCGAAGGAGGTCCCCACCAGGAGGCGCGACGCGATGACCGTCTTGGGCTCCCGGATGCTGTTGACGCGCCGGCCGCTCAGCGACAGATAGTTGCGTACGTCGATGTTCGCCTTGGTGAAGCCGCCGCTCTGCGTGCGCGTGTCCACGAAGTACTTCGGGTTCGTGCTGTCTTTAGGCCCGTTCGGGTCCCAGTTCGGGTTCGAGCGCGGGTCCTGGTAGTCGAATGAGCCGGAGCCGAACTCCACGGACGGCGCGAAGAAGTAGCCAGTCGCCGGGTCGAGGTCGTTGTCGCGGGTGTTGGTGATGGTCCGGAGCGTCGCAGACGTTACGTTACCGTTCTGCACCAGGGAGCCCCGGATGGCGTCGATCTGGGCCGGTGTGAGCGAGTCGTAGTTTGCCTGCAGGTTGTTCGCCCGCACACGCTCGGTGCGCAGCGCGACCACGCCGCGGGTGAACTCAGACAGGGGGCGAGCGAGCGCCACGGAGCCACCCGTCCGCTCCTCGTAGTACGGATCGTCGTTGGTGCCCAGCGTGACGGTGTCCGACAGGATGCGGTTGAAGCGGAAGGCGAACCGGCTGTACAGGTTCACCGAGAGCGATGTGTTCTGCTTGTCAATCCAGGGCTCGGTGAAGCCGATCTCGAACTGGTTGCGCGAGGAGATGCCGCCCACCGTCCAGGACAGGTTGAGCGCCTGACCCCGTCCCCGGAAGTTGGTGTCGGTAAGCTCCAGCGTACCCGTCAGGCGCTGCCGGACCGAGTAGCCGAACACCACGCCGACCTGCCCCGTGCGCTGCTCCTGCACCGGGATGGCGATGCGGACGAGCCCCAGGTCGGAGCCGTCCTCGAACCGGGCGGGCTGGACCTCGGTGAAGAGGTTGAGGTTGTAGATGCGGTTCAGGTCGCGCTGCAGCGTGTTTACGTTGAGCGGCGATCCCTCCTTGGTCCGCAGTTCGCGCGTCACCACGTACGGGCGGGTCTTGCGCAGCCCCTCAATGGTGATCGACTCGACCACCGTCTCCTGAATGGGGATGGTCAGGATGCCGGTCTTGGGGTCGATACCGACCTCGTTGGTGACGAAGACGCCGCGGTAGCCCTTATCCACGTAGAAGCGCGTGATCTTCTCGATGTCAGAGTCGAGGGTCGCGCGGTTCAGGACGTTGAGCGGCTTGGTCTCCATGAGCGGCAGCAGGTCCTTCGAGGGGATGGACTTGTTGCCGATGATCACGATCTGGGTGATGACGGGGTTTTCCGTCACCTCGAAGATGACCCGCAGTTTGCCGTCGGCGGTGGTCTCCGTCCGCCCGAACACGGAGGAGTAGAGGCCGACCTCGCGGATGCGCTGGCGTGCCGCGACCAGGGCGTCGGACTTGAAGGCCTCGCCCTCCTTAATGCCGGCGGAGGAGGCTGCGAGCCGGGCGGCGAGCGGGTTGGTGTTCTGAGTGCCCCGGATCTCCACCTCGGCGATGGCCTGCCCCTCCTGGGCGAAGGCCGGACGCGGGGCGACCAGCATGGGAACGGCGGCGAGCAACGAGGCCGTCATCAACGGGACGGCGCGGGAACGGACATCTATCACTGAGACTGATACTCCTCGAACTTTAAGAACCCGTGAATGCGCCCGGGTCCGCTGACCGGTTTAGCCCCGGTAGTAAGGTTCGAGGCGCTGCCGGATCATATTACGGGCGCGGTGCAGGCGGGTCTTCACGGCGGGAACCGTAAGCTCCGTCACGCGCGCAGTGTCCTCGTACGAAAGACCTTCTAACTCTACGAGAATGAAAACGACCCGGTACTCGGGCCGGAGGGCCTCCACCGCCCGGTTCAGACGCTCCGCGAACTCCTGGTCCAGCAGCAACCGCTCGGGCGAGGCGCTCCAGTCAGCCACCTCACGCGACAGTTCGCCCGAGTCCGTCTCGATGGCATCGTCCAGCGAAACGGGTTCGCGCTCCCGCCGCCGGTCGCGCTGCTTGAACCGGTTCTTACAGTTGTTGACCGCAATCTGGTAGAGCCAGGTGTAGGTGCGGGAGTCGCCGCGGAACCGGTCCCAGGCCCGGTAGGCGTTGAAGAACGTGTCGACGGTCAGGTCCTGCGCGTCGTCGAAGTCTCCGACAATCCGCAGGATCAGGTTGAAGATCTTCGTCTCGTACTTGCGATGGATCTGCTCGAAGGTCAGCCCCCGGTCGTCGTCCAGCTGCTCGCCCACCCCCGATCCTCCCCGGACCCTGGTGGTCGGCCCCACGGCGTCGGCGTGTACCGGGGCACCTATCCCTCCAGCAGACGGTTCCTGAGGCGCCGGTCCCGGGGAAGCGCGTCGGGGAAGTACCCCCTCCGAGCCGTCTGCCAGACCCTGTTCGGGCTCCGTGACCGCGTCCCCTGAATAGACAGCCTCCCCTGGCGAAAGTTTCCGGTTCTTCCGGGCTTCCGGCAGGGTCTCCCCCACTGTTTTTCGGGTTTTGATGGCAAATATCATCAGCAGCGCGGCGTCCTTTTGGCGTCTTTACTTCGACGCGGGCCGGTCGCCGTTCGTGACAGCGGGCGCCGATTTATTTACGGCGCAGGCGCGTCCCCCGGCGTATCGGACGTACGGACCTTCTCAATAGTTTACCGTAGCCCGCAGGAAACCGGCGTGATCGCGCTGTTCGTTGGTGGAAATACCCACCGAAATGCGCGGGACATAGCGCCGCCCGGCGCCGCGCACCTCGTAGAACTCGTAGAGGAGGCTGACGGAGAAGGGAAGCGGCTCCCCGGCGGAAAGGCCGCCGGAGTTCAGCGAGCGGGAGTAGGAGAGCAGGAACGCATCCAGCGGGTCCGGGAGCCGTTTGGACAGGCGCACCGTCACCGGAGCGTCCGGGGCGTAGTCCACCCCGAACTCCTCCAGGCCGAGCGAGAACGCCAGCCGCTCCCCGAGCGGGGCGAAGAGGCCAGGCAGGACGCTGGACTGGAGCACCTGCTCGAACCCGGAGCGCAGCGCCAGGTTCACATCGCCCCGCGCGACCGCCTCGATCTGCTGCTGATTCCCGATCAGAGCGATGATCTCCGACTCCGGCAGCGGAGGGTCCGAGGTAAAACTCAGCAGTTTGGCCGCGTCCTCGGTCTGCCTGTCCACATCCTCGCCCAGCGCCAGCGGCCCGTTGAGAGTGGCCGTCACCTTGTAGCGCTCGCGCAGACGCGGGTTATCCTCCGCCATCCGGGTGACCCGACTGGGCGTAGTTGCCACGACATCGTCGAAGGTGATGTTCGCCTGCTGTCCCTGGTAGCGGAACTCCACCTCGCCGTCCTTCTGAATGCGGAAGTACGCGGTGGCGTACTGGAGATAGCCCCCCAGGGTGCGGAATCGGCCGTCGGCCACCGGGTCCGCCAGCGTCCCCGCAACCGACAGGCGCCCGCCCAGGTCGATGCTGAGCCGCAGAGCCCCCGCCGTCTGAATCGAGGCCTTGTCCGCGATCACGACGGTCATGTCGAACTCTGGGTTCACCAGACCGAGGCGGCGCTCGCTCGGGTCGGGGCCGGGGCGCGTAGGAAGCTGGACGCGCGTGTCCGCTACGCGGATCGGCCGCGGCGTGGTGAGCTTCGGCGCGCCCAGCGTCCCGCCAATCTCCAGAGTCCCGTCGATGCGGGTGCGGAACGCCTCGCCCCGATTCAGCAGGTCGGTCCCTACCGGGCGCAGGGCATCCGCGGTGACGGTCAGCGCCAGAGTGGTGTTCGTGCCAAACGGCTCGGCGGGCGCGCGGCTCGCCGCGGTCGGACGGCTCCCCGCCCGCTGCCGGCGGAACGTGCTCAGCAGGTCCTGAAGGTCCCGCACGAAGACCCTGCCCCCCACGTTCAGCACGCCGAACTCGCCCTTCTCGCCGTTGGGCGCGCCCAGGGCGGCCCGACCGTCCACCAGGATCTCCGCCCCGCTCAGGTTCAGCGACAGATTCAGCGCATCAATGGGGTTGAAGACATCGCGCCCGTTCCGCTGGGGCAGACGGATCTTGCCGTCCTGTAGCGCCACGCGGCCGTTCAGCACCGGCTCGCGCAGGGTGCCCGTCAGGCTCACATTCCCGCCCGCGGTGCCCTCCAGGGTGAGGCCCTTTGCGGCCTCCCCGGCCTCCTCGCCCGCCGCCTCCAGCGCGACGCCGGAGAGCGCGGCCAGGCTCTGCTGGGGCACCTCGGCGCGAACGCGCAGGGGCCGCTCCGGGGCGACGCCGGACGGGTCGTAGGCAAACGGGACGTAGGCCGAGAGCGCCATTTCGCCCCCGCCTTCGCGGGTAATCCGGGCGCCGGGGATGGCGATGTACGTCCCGCCGTCCAGACCGAGGCTCTCCTGATCGGCCTGGCTCAGCGGACCGAGTTCGATGGAGTCGATGCGCAAACGGTCCAGCCGGAGGACGCGCCGTGACGGGGGCGGCGGCGCAGACGTCGTGCCGTCAGCTTCCGGCCGGGTGTCGGGTAGTTTCACCCCGGCCGCGATCTGCTTCGCCAGCGCGAACTCCTGTTCCGCTGTGGAGGCCGCGGGCGGCGTGAGCGCGACCACCAGATTTCGGGCGTCGAGCGACGCGGTGACGCGCGGGCGGCGCAGCGGCCCCTGGGCCACCGCCACCAGTTCCACGTTCCCCTGAAGCGGGAAGCTGGGAACGAAGGCGCGGACCAGGTCCAGCGACGCCTCGCTGTTAGTCTCCACCGTCACATTAATGTCGCCGTTCAGGTCCACGGTGCCGCCCGGCGCGGCCCGCAGCACCGTCTCACCGCTGGTGATGGCGAACTGATCGATCTGCACCACATCATTCCGCAGCGTCGCCCGCGCCACGAATGCGTCCGCGACGAAGCGCCCGACCTGAACGGTCTCGGCGCGCAGATTGAGCGAGGCGTCGATCCCCGCCGTCCCCCTGCCCCCCAGCGTCCCGGAGACGGTGGCCTCCAGCACGGGCAGGCTCCCTCCGATCGGCGTGGGGAGCTGATTGATGGCCCGCACCACCGCAGCGCCCGCCTCCGTCTCCGACAAGCCGGAGCGGCGGAGGGTATTCAGGAAGACGCCGATATCGCCCGAGTCCACGCTCAGGCGCGTGTTGATCTGCCGGGTGCGGACATCGTAGGCGGTGCGCCCCACGGAGATGTGGGTGTCCCCCTGACGGAACGACGCCGAGGGCAACTCCAGGCGGGCGCGCCCCTCCTCCAGGTTGGCGATGTAGCGCAGGTTCGTCACGGTGACGTCCGACAGCGGCGTACCCGCTACCTCAATGTCGGAGGGCGCGACATTGACGGTGACGATCGGGCGCTGACGCGTGCCGGAGAAGAAGCCGGAAACACGCACCACGCCCTTCAGGCTCGCTACCTTCTCGGTCAGGAGCGAGAGCGGCGCCAGGTCCAGAGTGGGAATATCGAACGCGCCGTAGACGTAGCCGCTGCGGGTGATGGTGGCCTTTCCCGTGACCTCCCCGACCGAAGCGGCAAGCCGGAAGCTGGTCAGGGCGATCTGCCCGTCCTCGTAGACGAACTCCACATCCGGCGTGGGCTCCGAGGGCGCGGTCTGCCCCGGCGCCCTCGGCTGGCGCCGCTCGCGCAGGGGATAGCCGGCCACCGTCAGGCGGCCCAGGAACGCATCGCCGCGGATTACGGGGTCGCGCACCGGCCCGCGTACCGTCAGGGCGGCGCGGCGAATGCTGCCGCTGAACGGTGGGGCGTCCGCGGCGGCAGCGGCGCCAGCCGAGGGCGCCGGGGGAGCGTCCTGACCGCGCGCGACGGCCAGTGCCGCGGGGGCCGCTGTGCTCGCAGCGGTCACCGACTCGCGCACCGTCTCCCGCGCCCTGCCGGGAAGCTGGTCCAGAATCTGCTGGTAGTCCAGGCGGCGCACACCCACATTCAGCGCCATCACCGGGTCGAACGGCCGCCCCTGCTCGGGCAGGAGGCGAGTGACGGTGCCCGCGACATCCACCTCCGCGGGGAAGCGGCGCACCGTCAGGCGCTTCCCCTCCTCCTCGGGAATCGTCAGCCCTTCCCGCGTCAGGATCACGTCCTGGGCGGTGAGCGTGTCCGCCGCGAACGTGCGGTAGCGCAGGTTCATCCCCGCCAGGGAGCGGACCACGACGCGCGGGCGCGCGACCGAACCGGTCACGGTGCCCCGCGCGGAAAGGAAGCCGCCCGCCTCCGGCACGCCGAACGCCGCCCCGAGACGCCCGATGTCCAGCCCGTTGAGCGTAAAGGTGAGGGCCAGCGGCCCTGCCGGGTTCACACTTCCCTCCACCGCCACACTGCCTGCGGGCGACACGAGCCGCGCCGCGGACACCACAAAGCCGCCGTCCTCGGCCTGGACACGCGCCGCGGCGGCGGTAAAGGGGATGTCTCCCACGCGCAAACCGTCCACGGAAACGTTCGCGGCAGCGCTCAGCACCCCGTTCTCCCGCTTGCCCACGAAGTCGGCGTCCCCCACCCCGGCCAGGCGCAAACGCCGGTCGTTTGGAAGGTTCCGCAGGGGCAGGGCGGACAGCGGAACCTCGGTGGCAGACCCGGAAAAGGCGAAGGTCAACTGCTTTGCCGGGAGCGGGCGCAGACCCGCGCTGCCGGTGGTCGCCAGGCGGGCGGTCGCCCGACCGGCTATCCGTCCTCCGCCGCCTACGCGCGCCGATACGTCGCTCAGGGCGAGGACGCCCCCGGCGAATGTGACGCGTGCCGTGATGTCCTGCGCGTTGAGTGCATCCCGAACGCCCGCCTGGGCAGCGCGAACGCTTCCTATCAGCACGGGGTCGTTCGGACTCCCCCCGACGTAGGCATCCACCGCCCCGAGCCCGCCGAGGGTGACGTTGGCGGGCAGCGTGCCGGCCAGCGCCGCCGCTCGCTGCAGGGGGATTCGGGGCGCAGCCACGCGGAGCGCGAGGCCAGGAGGCGCGGGCGGGCTGCCCTCCGGCCTCTGGACGCCGAACACGCTTCCGGTGACCGTGACCGGCTCGCCCAAAAGGTCCGCGCGCAGGTCAAGTGCAAGGTCGCCCCCGGCGAAGCGGAGCCGCCCGCGCGCGTTCTCCACCGTCGCCCCTTTCAGGACAGGCGGACGAAGTTCTCCCCGCTGCACGTCGGCGTCCACGCTAATCCGCAGGGGCGGAGCGGGGGCATCCGGGCGCTCCGGGCGGGGCGCCACAAGCGCCACGCGGGCGTCCCCGCGGGCCGCCCGCAGTCCGAGCGCCTCCTGCTGCCCGGCGAAGTAGGTGAACCAGTAGGCAGCGTCCGCGTCACGCGCGTTCAGGTTCGCCAGGAAGGCGGCGGTTCCGGCATCGGGACCGGACGCTTCGCCGGGCTTGCCCCGTGCCACGGAGCCGCTCACCCGAAGCGGGCCGCTCAAACGCCGCGCCGTTGCCGTTCCCGCCCGGGAGCGGGCGGAGGCGTCGAACCGGATGGAGCGGGCGCCCAGGTCCGCCACGGCGTTTACTGCCGTCAGTTCGTTCGTTTCGGCGCGGCCGGGCGGGCCAACCTTGGAGGCGAAGTCCACAAAGCGCAGCGCGCCGCCCTCCACCACCACGCGCGTGACGAACGGCTTTCCGGCTTTGGCGCCCGGCTTGGGCTGAAAGAGGTCCTGCAGGTTCAGGCGCCCCTGCGCGCTACGAACGACCAGGAGGCGCGGCTGCCCGACGATAACCTGGGTCACAGACTCGTTTGTCGCGCCGGCCAGCAGTTTGGGGACGGAAACGTAGGCGACGACGCTCCGGGCACTGGCCAGTTCCGGCGAGTCCGCGAGGGTTGCCCCCGATGCCACCGCGATATCCGTCGCCTGGACGGGCAGCACACCGAGGGTGTCGCGGCGGAAGAAGTCCCGCAGAAGGGTGCGGACGCTGAGCGAGGGGCTGAGCCCGCCGATGCGGACTTCGTGGCCGAGGGAGCGGGTGAGTTCCGCCGACGCCAGCGGGGCGGCCTGCTGGAGCACCACGTCCAGGCGCGCCTCCACATCCTGCACGAAGCGGACGCCGAGCACCAGGACCGGGACAACCGTGAGCAGGAAGCAGGCAACGCGCTGCGGCAGCGTCAGAAGCCGCGGCCGGTGGCGCCGACGCAGCAGGGCGCGACGCCACCAGCCACCGGTCTTGTTACCGGTCTTGTTACCGGGGTCGCTCATTCGACCGCTCCCGCCGCCGAGACGACAAGCGCCGAGACGACAAGCGCCGAGACGACAAGCGCCGAGACGACAAGCGCCGAGACGACGCGCCTACTGAACCGCGAGCGGTAGTTCCAGGCGGCGCGGGCCAGGCGTCGCCGGACGGGGCGCGGCCGCGCCAGCTGGCGCGCCGTCCTGCCCCCGCAGGAACTGGTTGGAGAAGTCGATGGCATTATAGGAGGAGCGCACGAACGGCCCGGAGGCCACGTAGAGGAAGCCCATCTCCTCGGCGATTCGCTTGTAATGCTCAAAGCGGCTGGGGTGCAGGTACTCCACGACGTCCAGATACCCTTTACCCGGCTTGAGGTACTGTCCTAACGTCACCGCATCCACGCCCGCGTCTTTCCAGTCGGAGAGTACCTGAATCACCTCTTCTTCCGTCTCCCCCAGCCCCAGCATGATGCCGGACTTGGAGTAGATGGTGGGATCAATCTCCTTGATGGTGCGCAGGAAGTCGATGGAGCGCGCGTACTTCGCCTGAGGGCGAACCGTGCGGTACAGGCGCGGAACCGTCTCTGTGTTGTGATTGAAGACATCCGGCCGCGCCCGGCAGACCGTCTCAATGGCGGCGCGGCGTCCGCGGAAGTCGGGCGTCAGTACTTCGACGGTGGCGCCGGGCAGTTCGTTACGCAGACTCTCGATCGTGGCAGCGAAGTGCGCCGCCCCGCCGTCGAAGAGTTCGTCGCGGTTCACCGACGTGACCACGACATGCTTCAGAGCAAGCTCCTTCGCGGCCTTGCCCACGCGCCGCGGTTCGTCCGGGTCGAGCGGCAGGCCGCGCCCGGTCTTCACCGCACAGAAGCGGCAGGAGCGGGTGCAGGTGTCGCCCATGATCATGAAGGTCGCGGTGCCCTTGCTCCAGCACTCGCCCAGGTTCGGGCAGCGAGCCTCCTCGCAGACAGTAACCAGGCGCTCGCCGCGCATCAGCCCTTCGACCTTGCCAATGTCGCGGGACCGCGGGACCTTGATCGTCAGCCACTCCGGAATACGGCGGTGGACCTTCGGCGCGGTTTCGGTAGCGGGGGCGTCTACGGCAGAGAGAAGGGTGTCTGTGGCGCTGCTCATCGTAAAAAAAGTATATCCCCGGCACTACCCCCCGTCAAGAACGCCCGGCGGCCCCGCCTCCGGGGGCCGGACGGTCGGCATTCTGGCGCAGGGCGCCGGTCATCAGCCGCGCGAGCGTGTCCACCGCCTCATCGCGCGGCACGCGCCCCTCCGCCGCCGCCTGCGACAGCCACTCCGCGGCCCCCAGAATCCCGACCAGCACCGCCTGCCCCCGCTCAGGCGGCAGGTCAATGAAGGGAGCAAACGCAGCGCGGCACTCCTCCAGGAAGGAGTCACGACAGGACTGCAAGAGCTCCTCCATCTCCTCGGTTCCGGAGAGGGCCGCGGTGATAGCGCCGACCTCCGGCCCCGACGACACGGCGCAATCGACGTACGCCGCACTGAGAATCGAGGCCACATCCTCTATCGTCCTGCCCGTCCGCGCCAGAGCGTCGCGCATCGCCTGTGTCTGCCGCGCGTCATAGTCGCGGTACAGCGCGATGAGCAGACCGGAGCGCGATCCAAAGTGCTCGTACGCGATCGGCTTGGTGACACCCGCCCGCTCCGCGACCCGCGCAAGGGTCAGCGCGTCCGTCCCCTCGGACCGGATGATCTCCAGCGCGGAACGCAAAAGCTGATTTCGCCGCTGCTCCTTCGTCATCCGCCGGGCCCCCGTGCCCTCTTTCGTCCGCTCCCCCACCGCTTGAAAATTCGTTTCCGTCACGTCTTGACACCCCCTCCTGCCCACAGTATACTACCACCCGTAAGTTACTAAAAGTAACCTACTATAGGTAACCACAGTACGGAGGAACGCCATGAGTGATGTCACAGTGATCGGACTGGGAGACATGGGCTCCGCGCTCGCGCGGACGCTTCTTGCCCGCGGGCGGCGCGTCACGGTCTGGAACCGTACCCCTGCGAAGGCGGACCCGCTGGTGCGCGAGGGGGCTACGCTGGCTCCTCACGTCGCGGCGGCGGTCGCCGCAAGCCCCGTCGTGATCGTCTGTGTTGCCAACTACACAACGACCCGCGCCCTCCTCGACACGGAGGAGGCGTCCGCCGCCCTGGCCGCGGGCCGGGTTCTGGTGGAGTTGAGCACGGGCACGCCGCAGGACGCCCGGAACGCCGAAGCGTGGGCGCGGGAGCAGGGGGCGGACTATCTGGACGGGGCCATCCTGGCGACGCCGAGCCAGGTAGGCAGGCCGGACACCCCCATTATCACCTCCGGCTCCCCGACCGCGTTTGCGAAGAGCGAACCGCTACTCCGGGATCTGGCGGGAGGTCTGGAGTACCTGGGCGAGCCGGTGGGAACGGCCGCTGCGTGGGATCTGGCCTTCAATGCGCACCTGTTCGGCGGGGTCATCGGCCTGTATCACGGCGCCCGCATCCTGGAGTCGGAGGGGATTCCCCTGGACGAATTCGCGGACCGGATGGCCGCGATCGCGCCCGTCATCGGGGAGATCGTGCGGCACGACGGCGAGGCCATCCACGCCGGGGACTTCGCCCACCCCGACGCCTCCCTGGAGATGTGTTGGAAGGGATTGTCTATCATCGCAAGACAGGCGGCGGAATCTGGCATCAATGCCGAGTTCCCCCAGTTCGCGGCGGCGCTCTTCCAGAAGGGAGTAGCCGCGGGCTACGGCCACGAGAAGGCCCCCGCCCTTATCAAGGTACTCCGCGCCACAAGCGCCTGACCCGGAAGGAAACCACACCATGAGCACCAAGAACGAGATCCCGCGCGACGTGACCGTTATCGGCCTCGGAATGATGGGCGCCACACTCGCCCGCCTGCTGCTCCAGAACGGGTACCGGGTGACCGTCTGGAACCGCACGCCCGAAAAGGCCGATGCCCTGGTCCGCGAGGGCGCGATCCTCGCCCCGGACGCCGCCTCCGCTGTGGCCGCCAGTCCTGTTGTGGTCGTCTGCGTCCATGACTACAAGGCGACCCACGAGATCCTCGGGCCGAAGGCGGCAGCTTCCGCTCTGGCGGGACGCCTCCTGATCCAGTTGACCACCGGCAGCCCTCAGGAGGCGCGCGACGCCGAGGCGTGGGCGCGGGAGCACAGAGCTGAATACCTCGACGGCGCTATCCAGGCCGCGCCGGACCAGATGGCCCGCCCCGACACCATGATCCTGCTTTCCGGCGCGCAGAGCGCGTTTCGACGGGGGGAGGCGGTCCTGCGCCTCTTCGGCGGCAATCTCCGGTACCTTGGGGAGTCGGTCGGACTGGCGTCTGCCATGGACCTGGCAACGCTCTCCACCGTCTACGGCGTCTTCCTCGGCTTCCTCCACGGTGCCCGCGTCTCCGAAGTGGAGGGCATCCGGGTGGACGACTACGCCGCTATTCTCGCCGAGGCCCTCCCGACCTTCAGCGAATTCTTCCGGCACGAGGGCTACGTCATCCAGTCGGGAGACTTCACCGTGTCGCAGAGCCCGCTTTCCATCAGTGTGGCCGCCACGGAGCGACTGGTCCAGACCGGGCGGGCCTCCGGCATCGACACCGCCTTCCCGGAGCTGGCCGCGGACCTCCTGCGCCGGGCCGCGGCCGCGGGCTACGAAAACGAGGAGGTCGCTGCCGCCATCAAGGTGCTCCGACAGTCGCGAAAGGAATGATGAACATGAGCAACCGCAAATACACAGGCCGGAAAGCCGTCGTCATCGGCGGCACGCACGGCATGGGGCTGGCCATGGTGAAGGCGCTTCTCGCCGGGGGCGCGGAGGTGCTGCTCACCGGAAGGAGCGAGCGGAACCTGGACGCGGCGCGGCAGGAACTCACGGCGCACACGGGCACTGCCGCCGCCGCGCACGTGGTCCGGTCCGACGTGGCAAGCCTCGCCGAGATCGACACGCTGGCAGCGCGCGTGGCGGAGACGTTCGGGCGGTTTGACTTCCTGTTCGTCAACGTCGGCTTCGCCGTGATCGAACCGTTCGACCGGGTAACAGAGGAGACGTACGACCGGACGTTCTCCGTCAACACGAAGGGGCCGTTCTTCACCGTGCAGCGCCTTGCCCCGCTCCTGAGCGACGGTGGCGCCATCGTCTTCACGACGTCCATCGCGGACACCACGGGCACCCCCGGCATGCTCACCTACTCGGCGGCGAAAGCGGCTGTCCGGTCGTTTACGCAGGTCCTTGCCGCCGAACTCCTGCCCCGTCGGATTCGCGTGAATGCGGTCAGTCCCGGCTACATCAAGACCCCCACGATGGGAATCGTCGATGCCACCGAGGCGGAGCGCGCGGCTTTCGAAGCGGAGGGAAACGAGATCACCCCCATGAAGCGGAACGGCACCGTCGAGGAGGTCGCCACCGCGGCGCTGTTCCTCGCAGCGGATGCCACATTCACCACCGGGGCCGAATTCCCCGTGGACGGCGGCCTCGCTCAGGGCCTCACGCCCCCTTCCGGGTAAGGCGCCTTAACGATGCCCCTTCACCACCGTGCGCCAAAATAGGGAGGAACTTCGCTCCCTGGCAGCGAAAACGGCCTTCAGCGCCGCCCCCAGACGCCCGATAGGATAACCGGGGGCGGCGCTTTTTCCCGCGCCCGCCGTTCTCAAACCTGCCAACGCACCTGTGAAGGAGCCTGTTTCCTCGTGCCTACTGACCTGCGAGAAGCGTTCAACCGCACCAGCTACACCCTGCTCCAGAGTGTCTGCACCGTCATCGTGGCGTTCTTTGTCATCCACACCTTTTTTGATTTTTCCTGGCAGCGCGCCCTCACCCTCTCGGTCGCCACGGTCGGTGGCTACTGGCTGGGCCAGGGCGTCCTTTCGCTCCTGGAGCGTTGGCGCCGCCCCACCACCTCGCTCGACTGACGTTTTCCGCCGGACAGATGCCGTCGGCCGCGGCGGCAAGCGGTAGAATGAGGCGATGAACCCTTCCGCCTCCACCGCCGCTGCTGCTGCTTCGCGCCGCATCCTGCACCGCCCCCGCCGCCTCCGCGCGACTGAGGGGCTGCGCGCGCTTGTCCGCGAAACGACACTCGACCCCGGCGACTTCGTTTACCCCCTTTTCGTCACCCACGGCAACGGCGACGCCCGCGAGCCGATTCCGTCCCTGCCGGGCCAGTACCGCCTGGGCGTGGACGAACTCGTGCGCGAGTGCGCGGGCGCGTGGGAGGACGGCGTGCGCTCGGTGCTGCTCTTCGGCATCCCGGAGAGCAAGGACGCTGAGGGGTCGGGCGCGTGGGCCGAGGACGGCATCGTGCAGCGCGCGGTGCGGGCGCTGCGGCGCGAGCTTCCCGACCTCCTGATCGTGACCGACGTCTGCCTGTGCGAGTACACGGACCACGGGCACTGCGGCATCGTGACCCCCGAGGGGCGCGTGCTGAACGACCCGACGCTGGACCTGCTGGCGCGCACCGCCGTGAGCCACGCCGCCGCCGGAGCCGATATCGTGGCGCCGTCCGACATGATGGACTTCCGCGTCGGCGCGCTCCGCGAGGCATTGGACGCGGACGGCTTCACCGACACCGTGCTGCTCTCCTACGCCGTGAAGTACGCCTCGGCGTTCTACGGCCCGTTCCGCGAGGCCGCGGGCTCCGCCCCCGCGTTCGGTGACCGCCGCTCCTACCAGATGGACCCGGCGAACGTCCGCGAGGCGCTGCGCGAGGCGCGCCTGGACATTTCGGAGGGCGCGGACATGCTGATGGTCAAGCCCGCTCTGCCCTACCTGGACGTCCTGCGTGCAGTCCGTGAGATCACCGACCTGCCGCTCGGCGCGTATAATGTCTCCGGCGAGTACTCCATGGTGAAGGCGGCGGCGGCGAACGGCTGGCTGGACGAGCGCCGTGCGGTCCTGGAGGCTCTGACGGGCATCAAGCGCGCGGGGGCGGACATCCTCCTGACGTACCACGCCCGCGAGGCCGCGCGCTGGCTGAAGGAAGCCTAGCCGGGTACGTTCCTATTAGGTGAGTGCACCCGCCTATTAGGTGAGTGCACCCGTACAGGGTAGCCCCCCTGCCCCCGCGGGAGGGGGGCCATACCCGGGAGGAGGGCCACACCCGGCAGGGGGCCCAACCCGAGAGGGGGGCCACCGGCCAACCAGTCACCCATGCGACTTTCCGACCGCTACATCTTCGGGGAACTGCTCCTGCCGTTCTTCATCGGGACGCTCGCCGTCCTGATGATGCTGGTCGGTAACACGCTGTTCGCCATCCTGGAGCCGTTCCTGCGGAACAAGTGGCCGGTGGGCATGGTCGTCCGCGTGCTGGTCTTCAACATCCCCACCGTCCTGGTGCTGACGCTCCCGGTGGCCACAGCGCTGGCCGCCAGCCTGGCCGTCAACCGCATGGCCCGCGACAATGAGATCACGGTGCTACGCGGGGCGGGGCGCCCCCTGGCGCGGGCGTTCCTGCCCATCATGGTGTTCGGCCTCCTGATCAGCGCGGCGGACCTGTACATCGCCGACCGGGTCGTGCCCTGGGCGTGGAAGGAGCAGCAGGACGTGACCGCGCTCCTGCGGAACCTTCCCAAAAACCCCGTGGAGGCGGGGCAGTCATTCCGCGTGGACGACTACTTCATCTCGTTCAATACGGCCCAGCAGGTGCAGGAGGGGCGGTTCCACTTCACGCGGGTCGTGATCCTGGAGAATAAGAACCGCTTCCCCGGATCGGACGACGGACAGTTCGCGCGCATCCTGGCGGCGAAGACCGCGGACTACGAGAACGGCATATGGCGCCTGAAGGACGTCCTTATTATCCGGATGCAACCGGACGGCTCCACCTACCAGGACGGCCGCTCGGAGGAAGTGCTCTTACGGCTGACGATTGACTTTGCCTCGCTCTACGTGCCGCAGGGTGGGTCGGAGACGGACAAGATCTCCTTCGCGGACCTGACCCGTCAGGCCACCGAGGCCCGCCGCCAGGGGCGCCTGCAGGACGCCCGTAACTATGAGGTGAACCGCTGGTTCAAGCTGAGCCTGCCCGCCATGTGCTTCGTGTTCGCGCTGTGCGCCCCGCCGCTGGCGCTGCGCTTCTCGCGCGCCGGGGCGTTCACCGGCGTACTGCTCTCCATCGTGGTGGTGTTCGTGGCATGGAACACGCTGCTGTTCATGAAGGCGGTCGGATTCGGGGGCTACCTCCCGCCGGCGGTAGCGGCGTGGTCCACCAACGTTCTCTTCACGCTGCTTGGCCTGTTCCTGATGCGAACCCAGGAGTGACCCCGCCGACGTGACGCTGCCGACGCCGAAGCCGCACAGCCTGCCCCGAAGCGCCCACGCCCGCCGACGCCGCCTCGCGCCGGTCTGTGGCGTGCTGGCCGCCTGCTCTGCGGCTGCCGTCACCTCCTCGCTGCCCGCCGCGGCCCAGGAACCATCACCGCCCGACGCCGCGCCGGCGCCCCCGCAGGGGCTCCCGCCCGCGCCCCCCTGGCCGCCCGTCCTCCCCGGCGAGCAGACGACTCCCCCCGATGTCCCGCACCGGGACGCGCCCAGGGCGACGGTGTCGCCGGTGACACCGGGCAGGAACCTGGACGCGCCAGTCGGTCCGGACGGCAAGCCCATCGTGATCCGCCCCGGGCAGCCCACGCGCGTTCCGCCGGGTGCGGCCCCGGGGCCAGCTCCCGGCGAGCGCCCCAACACCCTCTACATCGACAGCGCGGACGAGTTCGTACGGCCGGTGGAGAACCCGAATCTCGCCATCCTCCAGGGAGAGGTCGCGCTGCGCTACAACGGCTACCGCGTGACCGCTGACCGGGCAACGTTCGACTTCGACACGCGCATCGCGACGTTCGAGAGCCGCGTGGAGATGAACACCGGCTCTCAGGTCGTGTATGCCGACTTCGTCCGCATCGACCTGCGGACCCAGGACTTTCTGAGCCGCAACGCCCGCACGGTGGTGCCCGCCGAACTGGCCGGGAACAGTCTGCTGGAGCCCCTGTTCCTTTCCGCCGAAACCATCGAGCGCCGGGGACGGGATATCGTGGCCACGGCGGGGATGCTCACGACCTGCGACTTCCCCTTTCCGCACTACCGGGTGGGGTTCGGCAAGGCGACCATCATCCCCAATAAGCGCATCATCGTCCGCGGGGCGACCATCTACCAGTACGACCGGCGCACGGTGAGCCTGTCGCGCTTCGAGATCCCGATTCGGGACGAGATACGCTACGGCTACCTGCCGCAGTTCGGGCGAACGCAGGAGGAGGGCTACTTCGTCAAGAACGCGCTGGGCTACACGCTTGGCGACGACTTCCCCGGCATCTTCCGCCTGGACCTGATGCAGAAGAAGGGCATCGGCATCGGCACGGACCAGGCGTACCGGCTCGGCGAGGTGGCCGCGGGGACACTGGCGCTGTACGGCCTTCAGGACCAGGGGCGCAACGTCACGAACCTGAGCGGCCGGCTCAACCATCTACAACGCTTCGGCGAGGTGGACGTCAGCGTCAACAGCGACTTCCAGCAGAACTCCTACTACGCCGCGCAGCAGAACTCGAAGACACAGAACAGCACGATTACGGCGATCCGCAACATCGGCCCGAGCAACTCGACGGTGACGCTCAACCTGGGCAACAGCACCTACAGCGGCACATCCAGCCGCAACACCAGCTACACCATCACCCAGGTCCAGCGGCTCACCCGCGACTTCAGCGTCACCGCCCGCCTGAACGGCACCAGTCAGAACAGCGAGTCCTTCGGGACCGATGGGGCGCTCCTCTCCTCCACCGCGCGCCGCGAGCAGGTGGGCGACATCCGCGCCACAGGCCGCCTCGGGCTGTTCGATGTGGACTTCAACGCCAATAAGATCCTGGCGTCGCGCCTGGTCACCAGCAGCGGCGGCGCCAGCAGCGTCTTCTCCGGCACAGAGCGCCTGCCGGAGCTGATCCTCAGTACGGACTCCACCCGGCTCGGGGGCTTCCTGAGCGCCGTGCCGACCCGGCTCCTGCTGGGCCTGGGCCGCTTCGTGGAGAACCCGGGCGCCATCACCACGAGCCGCGCCCTGCTTCAGGCGGATGTCAACCCGCGCCCGTTCCCGCTGACGCCCGGCGGCGCGCTCTCGTTCACCTTTAGCGGCGGCTTCCGGCAGTACCTCTATGACAGCGGGGACGCCGCGCAGTACGTCCTGAACACGAACTCGCAGCTCACGCAGCGCATCGGCCGTGACTCCAGTCTGAACCTGACCTACGGCTACCTGCGCCCCTACGGAGGAACGCCGGTCTATCTGCGCGAGGACGCCCAGGGGAACCCGCAGCGCTTCGACTTCCGCCTGGACTCGTTCGGCTCGAACAACAACCTGGGTGCGAACCTGACCATCAACCGGCCGCGCCTCCGGTTCTCCGCCCTGACCGGCTACGACATCCAGCGGGCGCAGGCGGACCTGCCTGCGGGAACCTCAAAGAACCCGTGGCAGAACCTGGCGCTCCAGCTTGCGCTTCGCCCTATGGCCATCCTCCAGAGCCGCTTCACCGCGACGTACAACCTGAACACGCCGAAGCCGCGACTGATTGACTTCACCAACCGCACCCGCATCCGCGCGGGCAACGGCTTCTCGCTGGACACGAGCCTGCGCTATGATACGAACCGGCGTGAGATCACCCCGATCACGTTCGTTCTGGAGACGCCGCTCCCGAAGGACTTTTCGCTCCTGTTCCTGGGGCAGCTCACGACCACGGTGACGTTCGTGGGCGAGGAGCGGCACGTCCGACGGAAGCTGGACTACTCGCAGTTCGCGCTGACGAAGTCGCTCCACGACTACGAGATCACGTTCGGCTACATCGACCAGCCGTTCGGCGGTTACCGCGCCGAACGGGGCTTCACCTTCTCAATCCGCCTGAAGGCGTTCCCGGCCGGCTACCAGAACACCACCGGCCAGTACGGCACCGCGCTCGGCACCGGCCTCGGCGAGGTGTTCTGAGGGGCTGAAATCCGGGTGGCGGGGGTGAGGGCTCCGGAAACCCAGGCCGGGGGTGAGGGCTCCGCGAGCCGAGCCTGCCCTACAGCCCGATCCGCGACCGGAACTCGGGGACGCCGCAGACGCCGGGCAGGTGGAGGCGGAACAGCGCGCCCGCGTACAGCCCATCCGTCTCCTTCTGGTGGCCTCCAGCCGTGGTGCAGTAGAGCGTACCGCAGTCGTCGTCGCCGAAGACGGCCGAGGAGACCTTCTTCACCGGGAACGGAATGCGCCGCAGCAGCTCACCCGTGGGCGAGTAGCACACCAGCGCCCAACCGTCCCAGCGGGCCGACCAGACGTTCCCCTCCGTGTCCACCGTCATCCCGTCGGGGACGCCCTCGCCCGGCGCGTTCGGGACGGTGGCGAAGACCGTGCGGTTGCTGAGGGCGCCTGTGGCGCGGTCGTAGTCGAAGCGGTAAATGGTTCGCGCGCTGGAGTCCGTGAAGTACATCCCCGTGAGGTCCGGGGTGAAGCCCATCCCGTTGGCGCAGCCGACGTCCTCAGCGACCACCGTCACCGTGCCGTCCGGGTCGAGGCGGTAGAGACGCCCCTGACGGCCGCCGTCCGACGGCGGCATGGTGCCGCAGAACACACGCCCCTCCGGGTCCGCGATCACATCGTTGAAGCGGCTGCCGCGCTCGTCCGGTATGTCTTCGAGGATGGTCTTCAGGAGGCCGTCGCGCCACACGCGCACGGCGCCGCGCGCCCCGAAGAGGAGCAGGTTACCGTCCGCCTGCACCGTGAAGCCGCCCACCGGCTCGCCCTCGTAGCAGACCTCGTGCTCCCCGGTCCGGGGGTCGTAGCGGAACAGCCGGCCGTTCGGGATGTCGGTCCAGTAGACCCGCTTCTCGTCCGGGTGCCAGAGCGGGTTCTCGCCGGTGTCGCAGGCGTAATCGGCGAGCGCCTCCGGCTGACCCGCGGCCTCGTTCTCCACCACGGTCCGTTCTCCTGCTGCTGCGTCTGCTGCGTCCAAGCGTGTCGCTCCTCTCGCGCAAAGTCGGTTCGGGTATAGTAGTTCGATTACTTCGCCGGGGAGCCCTCCGGGCGCCGGCCCTCTCAGGAGCGATGCTGCACACCATGACCATTTCCCTGGAGCCGGAAGCGCTCCTCCTCGACGACTCTCCCCTCCTCCGCACCCTCCCGGACAACGTGACCACCGCCGTGGACGACCCGAACGGGACCGGGGTCTTCCTGAAGTTCACGGCGAAGGCGCCCGCGGCCCGACATGTCTTCCCGCTCGGTGATCTGACGGGCGTCCGGCGGTTCGCGGCGCTGCCACGCTACGAACCGTTCTGGATGACCGCGATGACCGGGACGCGCGGCGGCGAGGTGCGCCCGGAGACGCAGTTTCTGCTTCTGGAGGCCGCGGACGGGGCGGCGTGCGTCGCTCTGGTGCCGCTGGTACATGGCGTGTTCCGCTGCTCCCTGCAGGGGAGCGGGGAGGACGGGCTGGAGCTGGTGGCGGAGACCGGCGACCCGGCGGTGGTAGGCACGGAGATCACCGGCCTGTTCGTGGCGGCGGGGGAAGACCCATACGCCCTGATGGCCGCGGCCGCGCGCAGCGTGTGCGATTTCCTGGGGACGGGCCGCCTCCGCACCGAAAAGCCGCTCCCGGAGTTCGCGGACGCGTTCGGATGGTGCACCTGGGACGCGTTCTACGCCGATGTGTCGCATGAGAAGGTGCGCGAGGGGCTGGAGTCGTTCCGCGCGGGCGGCGTGGCGCCGCGCCTGCTGATTCTGGACGATGGCTGGCAGCCGTGGCGTCAGACCGCAACCGGAGAGAAGCGGCTCACCGGCTTCTCCGCAAACGACAAGTTCCCGGTGGACCTGGCGCCCACCGTGCGGATGGCGAAGGACGAATACGGTGTGGAGACGTTCCTGGTGTGGCACGCGGTGGGCGGCTACTGGGGCGGCGTGGACGAAAAGGCGCTGCCAGGCTACGGCACCGTCTCGCTCGCGCGGGAGTATTCGCCGGGCATCCACCACTACTACCCGGAGGGCATTCCCTGGTTCGGGTCGGCGTGCGGGGTCGTTCCGCCGGAGAGCATCTACCGCTTCTACCAGGACTACCACCGCCACCTGCGCCGCCAGGGCGTAGACGGCGTAAAGGTGGACAACCAGGCGTCGTTGGAGGGGCTGGGACGCGGCCTCGGCGGGCGTGTGGCGCTGATGCGGGCGTACCACGAGGCGCTGGAGGGCTCAGTCCACACCCACTTCCGGGGCAACCTCATTAACTGTATGTCCTGCGCGAACGAGATGCTGTACGGCGCGCTGAACTCGAACCTGACGCGCACCAGCACGGACTTCTGGCCGAAGAAGCCGGAGTCGCACGGATTGCACCTGTATGTGAATGCTCTGGTGAGTCTGTGGTTCGGGGAGTTCGTCCATCCCGACTGGGACATGTTCCAGAGCGGGCACGCAATGGGCTCGTTCCATGCCGCGGGCCGCGCTGTGAGCGGCAGCCCGGTGTACGTCTCCGACAAGCCCGGGGAGCAGAACTTTGACCTGCTGCGCAGGCTGATGCTGCCGGACGGTTCGGTGCTGCGCGCCCCCGGGCCGGGCCGTCCCACTCGCGACTGCCTGTTTCACGATCCCACGAAAGAGCCGGTCCTGCTGAAGATCTTCAACGAGAACGCGGTAACCGCGGTGATCGGGGCCTTCAACGCCCGCTACGGCGGTGAGGGTACGCCCTCGGAGCCTATCTCCGGAACGGTCTCCCCGGCGGATGTGCCGGGCCTGGAGGGGGAGCGGTTCGCCGTGCGCGCGTTTGGCACCGGGGAGATGCGCGTTCTCGGGGCCGAGGAGGCGTGGCCACTGACACTGGAGGAGTTGACCTGGGAGGTGTTTACCCTCGCCCCGGTGCAGGGCGGCGTCGCGGCGCTTGGGCTAACCGGAATGCTGAACGGTGGCGGCGCGGTCCACATCCACACCGTCACGCACAAGGGGGACCATCTCATCACACTCTGGGGCGCCGGGGAGGCTCTGATCTGGTGCGAGAACGCGCCCGCTGCCGTGACCCGCGAGGGCGACGGAGCCACTGTCCCCTACCGCTATGACGCTCCAAGCGGCGCCCTGACGCTGGACCTGGGGGCAGAGGTAAGCGCGCTCACTCTGCGAATTCGTCCAGGAGCGTGACCGGGTCGGGCGCCGGGAAGACAACGCAAACGTCCTCGGCCGGCCCGCGGGTCCGGCCGGGGGCGCGTTGCCGACTCCCGCCCTCGTCCGTGCCGTTCTCGCCGACGCTGTAGAGGACCGGCTCGCCCTCCTCATTCCGGACCAAGCGCAGCGGCCCCTGGTCCGGCGAGAACGGGTCGGGAATCGGGGGGCCGGGAATGGACTCGGGCAGGACGCCGGTGTTCTTCTGCGCCAGGAGCAGGCGGAACGTCGCCCGCGCGAGCGCCCGGTGGCAGTCCGCGTCCATGACGCTCTCCAGCGTGTACACCATACGGCTGGGCAGGGCACGCTGCGGCACCACCCCCTCATACCGCTTGCGGAAAGCGATGTCCGTGTCGCGCAGCGTGCTCCAGGCGTCGTACATATGCCCCGACGCCTGGACAGTGTCCAGCGCTCGAGACAGCCCCGTCACGTATTCCAGCATCAGCGTTTCGGTGCCGTCGGTCCACTCCTGACGTCCCAGGTAGCGGTCAAGGTCGTAGAGCGTGCGCCAAACGCGGTTATACTCCAGAAGCGCCTCCGTCTCGTCCGTGGAGAACGGCTTCTGGCGCCACTCCTGCACCCGGCGCTGCGCCAGCGCCGTTGCAGGAGCCAGTCGAGCGCGGACGCTGGACACCGTGATCGCGGGCTCGTCCAGGAGGCGCGTCACGCCCACGGCCATCTTATCGACCCGGTCCTCGTTCTCGCGCAGGACGCTCGTCAGTATGCGGAAGACGAAGTGCTGCCCCAGGGCCTGCCCGGCCAGCCCCTCCAGGTCGCCGCGCGCCCCGATGTGCCTCCCGATGTGCAGCGCGCGCTCCAGCAGGCGCAGGGCTTCCAGGGGGCGCTGCTCCTCCGAGGCCAGGACCGCCTGCGCCACCGTCAGGTCCAGCAGGAAGTACTGGGTCCAGAACAGGTTGTCCGCCACGGAAAGGTCCGCGTCGGGAGCGATGGCGAAGGCGCAGAACGGCTTCTCCGCCGCCTGCGTGGCCATCTGGAGAACGTCGGCGTGGTCCTGGAGGAGCTGGCGCGCGGCGGCGCGGTTCCGGTCGTTGCGCCGTGAGGGGAAGGTGTAGGCTATCAGGTCCTTCGACTCCGGCAGTTTGCCCTCGTTGCGCCCCCGGAGTTCCGCATCAATGACCTCGTACAGCAGGGCGGCATTGTCTTCGTCGAGGATGTCGGGCGGCGGGGCGGCAAGCGGCGCCTCCTCGGAAAGGAGGCCCGCCTGCCGGGCGGCCTCGCGCGCCTGTGGGAGCCGGATGGCGACGCGCACCAGGGCGTCGTGTCGCGCGGAGAACTCGCGGACCAGTGAAACGCCCCCCCAGCACAGAGTGCCTATGGCGCCCGAAAGGGCCGCCACCTTTCCCAGCAACAACATCCAGCGCATGCGCCCTGCTTCCTACTCCCTCTGGACTTCCCGCCCCCCCACGAAGACCTGCTCGGCCTTGAGCGCCCGAATCCCTGCGGCGTCCAGATGGGTCGGGTCGTCCGACAACACCACGAAGTCGGCCAGTTTTCCCGCCTCCAGTGAGCCGAGTCGATCCTCAGCGTGCGCCGCGAACGCCCCGCCGAGGCAGTAGGCGCGCAGAGCCTCCTCGGGCGTGAGCGTCTCGTCCGGCGACCACGCGTGCCGCCCCACCGCCGCCGCCAGGCACGCAAAAGCGTCCAGGCTCTCCACCGGGCAGTCTGACGACAGCGCCAGCGGGATGCCCGCCCGAAGCATCGACCGGAACGGGTAGCCCCAGGTGCTCCGCTCCTTGCCAACGCGCTCGCCGGTCCATGTGTCCGAGGTGACGAACTGCGGCTGCACCACCGCGACGATCTTACGCCGCGCCATCCGCTCCCTCTGGTCCGGCGCCAGCAGGGACACGTGCTCCACACGGTGCCGGTGCCACCCGTTGTCGCCGTCCGCGCCCAATGCAGCCTCGATGGCATCCAGCGTCTCGCGCACGGCCTGATCGCCGATAGCATGAATGGCGATCTGGAAGCCCTTCGCGTGGGCATCGCTTGCCTTCGCCTTCAGGTCCTCCGGATCGTAGATGCGGATGCCCAGATTATCGGTACGCTCGGGGTCGTCGGCATAGGGCGCGGCGAGCAGCGCGGTGCGCGCCCCGAGGGAGCCGTCGGAAAAAAACTTCGCCGCCCCGAAGCGCAGCCAGTCGTCGCCGAACGTCGTGCCGACGCCGTTGGCATACAGCGACGCTGTGGTGTGGTAGGGCGGCATCCCCGTAACCCGAAGCGGCAGCGCCCCCCGGCGGTGCAGGCGGGCGTACGCCCCCATCTGGTCCGGCGTGTCCAGCAGCGTGTGGACGCTGGTGATGCCGGTCCGCAGCGCCACGGCGGACGCGCGCAGCACCGCCTCCTCCTGCTGGGCCTCCGAAAGCGGCGGGATGCGGCGGTAGAACGCCCCGATGTCCCCTTCGGTGTACAGGCCCGTCTCCGGGTCGCCTGCCGCACGCTCCTCCGGGGTGATCAGGGCCAGGGCGGCGGAGTTCGCTACGGCGGCGTGCCCGCAGACGCGGGTGATGAGGATCGGGCGCGTGGTCGAGACCCGGTCGAGGTCCGCGCGGGTCGGGAAACGGCGCTCGGCCATCTTGTCCTGGTCGAAGCCGCGCCCGTGAATCCACCCCTCCGGGGAGCGGGCCGCGTGCGCCGAGAGCCGGTCCAGCAGTTCGTTCAAGTCCGCCGTCCCCACCAGATCGACCTGGCGCAACAGCATCGCGCCATACATAAGGAGGTGGATGTGGGCATCCACGAAGCCGGGGGTGACGGTCCGGCCATTCAGCGCGACATGGCGGGTCTGCGGTCCGGCCAGCGCCCGCGCCCCGGCGTCGTCGCCGACGTAAATGAGGCGGCCATCGCGCACGGCGAGTGCGGACGCGCGCGGGAGCGATTCGTCGAGGGTGATGCAATTCCCGCCGGTGGCGACGAGGTCAGCGAAAAGGGGCATGAACGAGCGGATACTCCTGTCAGGATAAGGATCGGCCGCGCGTTCCTGCTGGGGGAGGGGCGGCGCAGAAACATTATAACGGGATAGCCGGCATTATCCCGAAACTCTTCGCCTGCTTTGCCTGTAGTCTTTGCAAGGAAATCCGAGATGAAGAAGATACGGCTGGGGAAATCTCTTGTGCTGGCGCCGATCCTTCTGATGACCACCGCCATTACGGCGGCGAACGCGGCGCCGTCCCTACGCGCGGTCCTGCGGCAGCAGGCGCCCGCGCAGGCGGCGGCCGACGATACGGAGGACCGACTGCTGGCGCTGTTGACGGAGCGGCGCGACCTGCTGCGGAGGCTGGCGGACGCGGCCGAGCGCCGCTATCGCGCGGGGGCGGTGGGCGCCGAGGCGTGGCACCGGGCCGAGATCGCTGTGCTGAAGGCGGAGCTGGATCTGCGGGCCGATCCTGTGGAGCGCATCCCCCTGCGCGAGGAGATCCTGCAGCGGGCATCCGCGATCGAGCGCATGCGCCGGGAGGAGTACGAGCAGGGCCTGATCCGGCGGGAAGCGATGACGGAAGCGACGCTTGGCCGGGTGGAGGCGCAGGTCGCTCTGGGCCGCGAGAAGGCGGCGGCGCGGGCGAAGTCAGAGTGACGGCGGCAGCGGCCGGGTATATACGGTCTGCCCGCCTGCTGGAAATGTGGATGGCGTAGATACGGGATGAGGCAGTAGGAGTTTCTCACATGCACGCGGATATCACACAACCGGTCGGAGTACAGTCCCCCCAGGCAACGCGGCCCCGAGAAGGCGCGCGCGACATCACGGCGAAGGCCCTGTGGCTCTTTCCTGCCGCCGTAACGGTGCACAACCTGGAAGAGATGTTCACGCTCCCGGCGTGGTCGCAGACGGCGGGGCGGCTGCACGAGCCGGTCGGAGCGTTCCCATTCGGGCTGGCCGTGGCGGTGCTGACGGCGCTGGCCTGGGCCGTGACCTCGCGGGCGGTCCGTGAGGGCAGCCAGAGCCCCTCAATGTATGTCGCCCTGGGCTACGTCACCGCGATGCTGCTGAACGTCTTCGTGCCGCACCTGATGTCTACGCTGATTACCGGCCAGTACACCCCCGGCATCATCACAGCGGTCGCGATCAACCTGCCTGTGTTGGGCTACCTCCTGTACCGGGCGTTCCGCGAGGGGCAGGTGTCGTTCGGGCGCTACGCGCTCATCACCCCTGCGGTGTGCTTCAGTCTGGTCGGTCTGCTCCAGGTGCTGTGCGCCCTGGGTCGCCTGATCGGCTGACCCGAGTGCCCCCCGATTTGGCCTGCGCCGTCAGCGGAAGGCGGGCGGCGCGGGCCGCAGGTAGCCCTCAGGCATCGGGGCGAGCGTGACAACCATCTTCCGCTCCTGGCCGTCGCGCCAGACCGTGAGGGTGAGTTTCGCCCCCGGATCGCGGCGCAGCACCTCATCCCGCACCCGGTCGATGGTGTCCACGGGCTTACCGTCAATCGCCCGCAGGATGTCATAGGGGCGAAGCCCGGCGCGGGCGGCGGGCGAGCCGGGCGTCACCGCAGGCCGGTCCTCCCGGTCGCTCACCACGAGCGCCCCCGCACCGTCCGGCGGCAGGCGTAGGCCCGGCTTCCGGCGCGCCAGCTCCTCCGGGTCGATACTATCGAGCGGCTGGTACACCACCCCCAGATAGGCGCGCGTCACCCTCCCCTTCTCGATGAGCTGGTCCAGAATGCGCCGCGCGTGGTTGATCGGGATGGCGAAGCCGATGCCAACGTTCGTGCCCGTGGGCGTGTGAATCGCCGTGTTGATGCCCACCACCTCGCCCCGCACGTTCGCCAGCGGCCCGCCGCTGCTCCCCGGGTTGATCGCAGCGTCCGTCTGAATCACCGTATCGAAGGCGTCGTTCTCCACCCGGAAGCCGCGCCGGTTGAGCGCGGAGATGATGCCCAGGGTGACCGTGGAGTTGTAGCCCAGCGGGTTGCCGACCGCAATCGCCCAGTCCCCCACCCGCAGGTGATCCGAGTCGCCGAGCCGGGCGGTGGGCAGATCGCGGGCGCCCGCAATCTTCAGCACCGCCAGGTCGGAGGCCGGGTCACGCCCCACCACGGAGACGTTGTCGAACTCGCGGCCGTCGAAGAGGCGCACCGCGAGACGGCTGTTCTCGCTCAGCGCAGCGTCGATCACGTGGTTGTTGGTTGCCACGAAGCCGTCCGGGGTCAGGATGATGCCGCTCCCCGCCCCCTCCACACTCTCCAGCGCGCCGGGCCGTAGGAACGAGAACGGCCCCCGGTCCGGCCCCGCGGCGACGTCGATATTGACCACGGCGGGCTCGACCTTCGCGGCGGCGTCCGCTACCAGGGTGGTCCCGGCGATGGTAACGCTTGAGGACGACTCCCGGAGGGTGCGGACGGCCCTCGCGCGTGCCGCGTCCGAAGGCGGTGCGGCGGCGGTCAGCGCGGAGCGGTTGGCAACCGCGAACAGCCCGGCACAGGCGGCGAAGCCGGCGACAAAGACCAGGACATGGCTCAGAAAACGCATCGGGGAATGCGGAGGCTTCCTTTCCGTCGAAGCATCGGCGCGGCGGAAAGCGCACGCTTCGTTCCAGTGTACCGCCTTCCGCTCCCTCCACAGAGGCCCGTGATACCATGAAGATGTAAGAAGAGAGGCCCTGACTTCCCCGATGACAACGACTACAAGCTCTGTTCCCGTCCACGTCGAAGACCCCGTCAACGCCGCCATCCTGTCGGTCTCCGAAGACCGCATCCAGGGCTTCCACGAAGACCCGCTCGGCGCAATCGCGGCGGGTTCGGGCGTCCCCCTCGCCACGGTCATCGAGCGGATTCAGGCCATGCTGCGCGCGGGCGTCATCCGGCGCGTCCGGCAGACGCTCCTGGCAACCAGCCTCGCGGAAGGGTGTCTGGTGGCGTGGCGGGTGCCCGAAGACCGGCTGAGCGCAGCGTTTGACTACCTCTTTCAGCAGGACCCCTTCTCCGGGCACGTGGTCGTCCGCTCCACGGACGGCGCGACCCCCGGCTCGACCTACCGCCTGTGGACCACCCTCAAGGTGCCGCAGGGCTTCTCCCTGGAGAAGCACGCGGAGTACCTGCGGGAACAGATCGGCGCGGAGCACTTCCGGCTCATGCCCGCGAAGCGGCTGTTCGTCCTCGGCGTGGGCCATGTGCGGCGGCGCGACCTCCCCATCGGCAGCAAGAGCGATGTCCGCGCCGAGGCCATCAGCACGGAGACGGTGAAGCTGAGCGACCTGGACTGGCAGGTGCTGGTCGCCCTGAAGCGCGAGTTCGCGCCGGAGGAGCTGACCCCGAACCTGTGGCGGGCACGAGCGGACGAGGCGGGTGTATCGCTGGAGACGTTCCTGGAGGTGGCCCGCTCACTGCACGCACGCGGCGTGATCGGGCGCTTCTCCACCTTCCTGGAGCACGTCAAGCCCGCGGCGGACGGCTCGCGCGTGACCCGCTACAACGCCCTGTTCCACTGGCGGGTGCCGGAAGGGCGCGAGATCGAGGCGGGGTGCGAGGTGGGCCGGTTCCACATCATGACACACGCCTACTGGCGTGAGGGCGGGGATGAGTTCCGCAACGTGAACATCATGGGCGTGGCGCACGGCCTGGACAAGAACGTACTGCTGGCGCACAAGGGCGCCATCGACGCGCATCTGGAGTCGGTGGGCATCCCGGTTGGTTACACCAACGTGTTCTGGGGCGGGCGCAGCGAGATCAAGCCCTCCGAGATCGCCCCGCAGGCCTACCGCGCCTTCTGCCGCGAGCGCGGCCTCGACCCGGACACTATGCGCGCGGAAGCCTGAATCTACGCGACAAATCACTACATAAGCAACCTTTTCAGGATTCGAGGGTCAAGGTCTTCCAAAGGAGTGCAGGATGCACCAACATGAGACCGAACCCTCGATCCGAACAAAGGCCGATCCCGTATACGTCGCCCTCTTTTCTGGCTTCTTAATCTGGACTGCGTATGACCTGTGGAGAGTTTTCGTTGCGCTCCTCCACAGTGTTCCTGGAACTACCTCTCGGCATATATGGAGCCTTTTATGGCTTCTCGGCATGCCATCCCTGGTCATATTACTGGCAAAGCGGCGCTCTTCGCCGTCACAAGCCCTATCTCACACCGAAAAATCCCTTGCCCTCGTTGCCTGTGTCGCGCTCGCGGCAAATGCACTCGTGACTGGAACCCAGACACTCAGGGCTCTACCTATAACCATCGGCCAAGGGTTCTCTCCCTACTGGTTTCCGTCACAAGCACCACAATCGGTGCATGAAGTCAGCGAGATAACCGCGAAGGAAGTCATGGTTGCGACTCTCAACGCGGTGGCGGGAGCCACTTTACCCTGTGTGCCACCTGTTTTCGCCGGCCTTTGTGCCATTCTGGCATGGCTGCTCCTCCGAGCATCCCCTGTGCCCGCCGAGCAAGCCCGGAATTGGCTCGCGGTAGTGGCGAAAGGATTGATCGGATGCGCGATTCTGAGCGTTGCCGTCACCATCTGGCAAATAGCGGTTCTATGGACCGGCTCGTCGCCACCCCACCCGGTCGCTCCGCGCACCTATCTGTGGCTGATAGAGAGCATGGCTCTCAAGGTTGCCATCGTCTATCTTGCCGCGGGTGCGACGGCCGCTGACAGGTAGACTCATCCGTCAACGCGACGGATCGAAGATACGGGGTATCTGAAGCACGAGGCCCGGCAGTTCCGGGTCGCCGGACACGGTTTCGGGGGCGTCCGGGGTTTCCCGCTCCCGGCCCTGCCGGTAGACGTAGACCTGCCGCTCGGCAAGGTCGATGAGTAGACCCAGACGAGTCCGCAGCACCCAGGCCCGCGAGAAGTTCAATGGGCGGCGTAGGGGAGTGCGCGCTGGGCCAGGACCAGGCAGATGTCATCGTGCTGCGCGCCGCCGGCCCACTCCCGCGTCCGCGATACCGCCTCCCGCGCCAGGTCAGGCAGGGATGTCGCCCCTTCTGCCCGCGCCTGGAGCAACAACCGCACCAGCCCGTCGGCGCCCAGAAAGCCGGGGGCACGGCCCACACGCTCAGCCGGTGGGCGGCGTGCCTCAGTGATGCCGTCCGTAGTGAGCACCAGAAGGTCCCCTTCGGCCAGCGTGACGCGGAGTTCGGTGTACTCACTCCCCTCCTCCACACCGAGCAGCGGGCCAAACGCGGGGATCTCCTCATACCCCCCGCCACCGGCCTTCCGCAGTACGAGCGGCGGTTCGGCGCCCGCACAGGCACAGGCTACTTCGCCGGTCCGGGTGTCTACCAGGGCCAGGGTGAGGGCGATGTAGGTAGCGTCATGGTCTGCGCAGAGGCGGCGGTTCTGGACGATGAAGTCGTTCAGGCGGGCCAGCGCCCGGGCCGCCGCCCCCACGTCTCCCCGGAGCGCCATGCGCAGGGCGAACTTCACCTCCGCGGTCTTGTTCGCCGCCTCCACTCCCTTCCCGGTGTTGTCACCCGCCACGAGCGCGACGAGCCCTTCGCGGACCGGGAACACATCGAAGAAGTCGCCTCCGATCAGGGCGTTGTCGCTCGCCGCCTGGTAGACGGTGCTAACGATCATGCCCGGGTACGCCTCCGGGGGCGGCGTCATCAGAAGCGACTGCTGAAGCACTTCGGCGATGCGCGACTGCTGCGCAAGCAGCGCCGCGCTCGCGGCCTCCATCCGCCTGCGCTCGGTGATATCCGTAAACAGGATGGCGACGCGGCGGCGCTCGGGCGGCCCGATGCGGAAGGCGTAGACGTCAAATGAGCGCCCCATGGCGGGCGCCTCGTTCTCAAAGCGCACCCCCTCCCCCGTCAGGGCGACGTTCCCATAGATGCGGAACCAGGACGGGTCGAGGTCAGGGACCAGCTCCCGCGCCTTCCGTCCGACGGCGTTCACCAGCCCGGTGTGGCGCTCGAAGGCAGGGTTCGCCTCCAGGAACCGGTAGTCCACGGGGCGATCGTCCGGGTCGAAGAGGAGTTCCACAACGCAGAAGCCTTCGTCAATGGACTCAAAGAGCGCCCGGTACTGGCGCTCCGATTCACGCAGAGCCTCCTCGACGGCGCGACGGGAGGAGGCGGGGGGGCGGGGTTCGGCAGAATCGCGCGGGGGCTCCGCAGCAGGGGGCATAGTCACAGTTTTCAGTGGCAGAAAGGGGCAGTGCGTTAATCTCCGATTGTACCCGACGACCGACCCGCCCCCGACAGGGTTTTCCCTACGACCTTTTTCCCGTATCTTTGTAACGCCCCTGGTGAGGATACTTGACAACATGACACTCAAGTGGTATAAAGTGACTGCCGGAACTTTTGGGTAACTATCCCGTAGAAACAACGGAGCGGGCCCCTCCGCGGGGGCGGGTCGCTCGTACGCGCAAAGACGGCATAGAGATATTACAGACATAAGGACACGCAACAATGGCAAAGACTGTAGGTATTGACCTGGGCACGACCAACTCCGTTGTGGCCGTCATGGAAGGCGGCGACCCGACGGTTATCGCGAACGCCGAAGGCGCGCGCACCACCCCGTCCGTGGTCGGCTTCACCAAGACCGGCGAGCGGCTGGTGGGTGCCCCCGCCAAGCGGCAGGCGGTTGTCAACCCGGACCGCACCATCGTCTCGATTAAGCGGCATATGGGTACCGACCACCGCGTCACCGTGGACGGCACCCCCTACTCCCCCGAGCAGATCTCGGCGGCGGTCCTCCAGAAGCTGAAGGCGGACGCCGAGGCGTACCTGGGCGAGCCCGTGACCGCCGCGGTCATCACGGTCCCGGCGTACTTCAACGACGCCCAGCGCACCGCGACCAAGAACGCGGGCGAGATCGCCGGACTGAAGGTCCTGCGCATCATCAACGAGCCCACCGCCGCGGCGCTGGCCTACGGCGTGGACAAGAAGAAGAACGAGACCGTCCTCGTTTATGACCTCGGAGGCGGTACCTTCGACGTGACCGTACTGGAGATCAACGAGGGGCTCTTTGAGGTCAAGTCCACCTCCGGCGACACGCAGCTCGGCGGCGACGACTTCGACCAGCGGCTCGTGGACTACATCGCCGAAGAGTTCAAGAAGGAGCAGGGCATCGACCTGCGCAAGGACAAGCAGGCGCTGCAGCGGCTGAAGGAGGCGGCGGAGAAGGCCAAGATCGAGCTTTCCAGCACCGTCACCACCAACGTCAACCTGCCCTTCATCACGGCGGACCAGGACGGGCCGAAGCACCTGGACCTGACCATCACCCGGGCGAAGTTCGAGGACCTGACCCGCGACCTGGTGGAGCGCACCCGCAAGAGCGTCGAGCAGGCGCTGGCGGACGCGAAGCTCAAGATCAGCGACCTGGACGAGGTCATCCTCGTGGGCGGTTCCACCCGCATCCCGGCGGTTCAGGAGCTGGTCAGGAGCCTGACCGGTAAGGACCCGAACAAGTCGGTGAACCCGGATGAGGTGGTCGCGGTCGGCGCGGCGGTTCAGGCGGGCGTCCTCGGCGGCGAGGTCAAGGATGTGGTCCTGCTGGACGTCACCCCGCTCTCGCTGGGTATCGAGACGCTCGGCGGCGTGATGACCAAGCTGATAGAGCGCAACACCACGATCCCGACCCGCAAGTCCGAGACGTTCTCGACGGCGGCGGACGGTCAGACCGACGTCCACGTCAAGGTCTACCAGGGTGAGCGCGAGATGGCCTCGGCCAACAAGCTGCTGGGCGACTTCCAGCTCTCGGGTATCCCGCCCGCACCGCGCGGCGTGCCCCAGATTGAGGTGACCTTCGACATCGACGCCAACGGCATCCTGTCGGTCTCGGCGAAGGACAAGGGCACCGGCAAGGAGCAGCGCATCACGGTGACCGGCTCCTCGAACCTGAACAAGGACGAGGTGGAGCGGATGGTCAAGGAGGCCGCAGCCAATGCCGAGGCGGACCGCCTCGCGAAGGAGAAGATCGAGCGTCGGAACAAGGCCGACCAGGCGATCTACACCACGGAGCGGACGCTGAAGGACCTGGGCGACAAGGCGACGGCGGAGGAGAAGTCCAACGTCGAAAGCAAGATCGCCGCGCTCCGCGCCGCGCTGGAGGCCGACGACGCCGGACGCATCGAGTCCGAGATGAACGCGCTCCAGGAGGCGACCTTCGCCCTGTCGCAGCGCCTCTACCAGGAGGCGCAGGCGGCGAGCGGCCCGGAGGCGGGCCAGAACGGCCACCAGCCCGGCAGCAACGCGGCGTCCGCGAACGACGACGTGATCGACGCCGAGTTCAAGAGCGAAGAGAAGGCGTAACCGTCGCAGACATCCCCTGCCCCGTCGTCACCCGACGGGGCAGGGGGAGACGCCTCTCAAGATTCAGAAATAGGAAAAGTAAACCAAAGGAGAGTACATCACTATGGGAATCGTACGCTTTGACCCGTTCCGCGAGATGGATCGGCTGCAGAACGAAGTGAATCGGCTCTTCGAGGGCTATACCAGCATGCCCGGCGACCGCTCCAGCAGCGGGCTGTCGAACCGCCTGTGGAGCCCAGCGGTGGACGTGGCGGAGAACGAGAACGAGATTATCCTGCGCGCGGAGATTCCCGGCATGAAGCAGGATGACATTGATATCGAACTGACGGGCGATACGCTCACCCTGCGCGGCGAGCGCAAGTTCGAGAACGAGGAGCGCAAGGAGAACTTTGTGCGCGTGGAGCGCTCCTATGGACGCTTCCAGCGCTCGTTCACCCTGGGCGTCCCCGTGCAGCACGAGAAGGTGAGCGCCACCTACCGGGACGGCTTGCTGGAGATCCACCTCCCCAAGAGCGAGGAGACCAAGCCGCGCAAGGTCCAGGTGACCTCCGCTAACGGCACAGGCTCGTAGCGCGTGGGCGCGGCGACGGACGCCACAGGCGGCGTCCGTCGCCGCTGCGGCAGCGTAGCAGCAGCAGCAGGGGCTTCGCGACGCGACGTCGGAAGCCCCTCTTTTGGACGCAGGATATGACATCAATAGACTAAAGGGATTTTACATAAACGGGGGATGTTCGGATGGCGCGAGATTATAAGGATTACTATTCGGTATTGGGCGTGAACAAGAAGGCATCGGACAAGGAGATCAAGACCGCCTTCCAGAAGCTCGCGCGCAAGTACCACCCGGACGTCAACCCCGGCGACGCTGGCGCGGAGGAGCGGTTTAAGGAGGTCTCCGAGGCCTACGAGGTGCTCTCGGACCCGGAGAAGCGCAAGAAGTACGACCAGTTCGGCGACCAGTGGAAGGCGTTCTCCCAGCAGGGCGGCGGCTTCCCCGGCGGCGCCGGTCCCGGCGGTTTCCGTGTAGACTTCGGCGGAAACCCCGGCCAGTTCGCCGACCTGAACGACCTGTTCGCGACGCTGTTCGCGGACGATGTGTTCGGGCGGGGCGGCGGCGGGCGCGGCGGACGCATGGGCGGTGATCCCTTCGCGGGGATGCGCGGCGGCGCGCCCACCCCCGCGCGGGGGCAGGACGTGGAGGCGAGCCTTCAGGTGACGCTGGAGGAGGCGTACCACGGCGCGACCCGCTCCCTGTCGCTGCAGGTGCCGTCCGGGCGCTACGACCTGGACCGGGGCGGCACGAACGCCACCACCCGCCGCGTGGAGGTGAAGGTCCCGGCCGGCGTGGCGGATGGCCAGAAGATACGCCTGTCGGGCCAGGGCGGCGAAGGGCCGGGCGGCCGCGGCGACCTGTACCTGGTCGTGAAGATCGCGCCCCACCCCGCCTTCGAGCGCAAGGGAGACGACCTGTACGTGGATGTGCCGGTACCCTACACCGATGCCGCGCTCGGTGGTGAGGCGAAGGTGCCGACGCTCAAGGGCTCGCGCCTGAGCATGCGGATTCCGGCCGGCACCCAGAGCGGGCAGGCGTTCCGCCTGAGCGGCCAGGGGATGCCTCGCCTGCGCGGCGGTGGCTTTGGCGACCTGTACGCCCGGGCGAAGATCACCGTGCCCAAAGCCCTGTCCGACCGGGAGCGAGAACTGCTCGAAGAGCTGGCGCGGCTGCGCCGCCGTGCGGCCTCTGAGGAGCCAGCGGCGGGAGCGGCGGCGTAACGGGAGCGAAAGAAAGGAAGCAGCAATGGCGGAGCGGATAAGCGACGAGCCTCTTTACACCATCAGCATCGCGGCGCGCCTGGTGCGCCGCGACCAGCCGAACGAGGAACCGCTGCATCCGCAGACCCTGCGCATGTATGAGCGAAAAGGCCTGGTCAAGCCGAAGCGCGTCGGGAAGAACCGTCTGTACTCGGACAGCGACATTGAGCGCGTCCGCCGCATTCAGAACCTGACGCAGCAGATGGCGGTGAACCTGGCGGGCGTGGAGGTCATTCTGGACCTGCTGGAGCGGATCGACCGGATGCAGCAGGAGATGGACGAGATGCGGGAGCGAATGCGCCGGTTTCAAAACGGAGAGTAAAGCCACCGGACGGGGCCCTGGTCATTGCGCCGTCCCCGGCAAGGAGAGCAAAGGAAATGTTTGAAAACTTCACGGAGCGCGCCCGAAGCGCGCTATTCGAAAGTCAGGAGATCCTCCGGCGGTATAAGCACACCCAGATGGACACCGAGCACCTGTTGCTCGCCCTGCTGGAGCAGGAGGACGGTCTGGCGAGCCAGATCCTGGAGCGGATCGGGGCAGACCGGGGCGAGATCGTGCGCGGGGTCGAGGAGGCGCTGGCGCGGACGCCCAAGGTGACCTACTCCGACGGCGCGCGCGAGGCGCAGGTCTACATGACCCCGCGCTTCAAGCGCGTCACGGACCTGGCCGAGGCCGAGGCAAACCGCCTGAAGGACCAGTATGTCGGCGTCGAGCATCTGCTGCTCGGCATCATCAAGGAGGGCGAGTCGCCCGCGGCCCGGGTGCTCGCGGCGCGGCGCGTGGACGAGGAGCGCATCTACCGAGCGCTGCAGCAGATTCGCGGCAGCCAGCGGGTCACGGATGCGAACCCGGAGAGCAAGTTCCAGATGCTCGACAAGTACGCCCGCGACCTGACAGCACTCGCGAAGGAGGGCAAGCTCGACCCGGTAATCGGCCGCGACGAGGAGATCACCCGCGTCGTCCAGGTACTGTCTCGGCGCACCAAGAACAACCCGGTGCTGATCGGCGACCCGGGCGTCGGCAAGACCGCCATCGTGGAGGGGCTGGCGCTCAAGATCGTGTCGGGGGACGTCCCGGAGAGCCTGCGGGGCAAGACCCTGCTCTCGCTCGACCTGGGCGCGCTCGTGGCGGGCGCGAAGTTCCGCGGCGAGTTCGAGGAGCGGCTGAAGGGCGTCATGGACGAGGTCAAGAAGGCATCCGGCCAGATTGTCCTCTTCATCGACGAGTTGCACACCGTCGTGGGCGCGGGCGCGGCCGAGGGGGCGATGGACGCCTCCAATATGATGAAGCCGGCCCTGTCGCGCGGTGAGTTGCAGTGCGTCGGCGCGACCACGCTGGACGAGTACCGCAAGAACATCGAGAAGGACGCCGCGCTGGAGCGCCGCTTCCAGCCGATCTATGTGGGCGAGCCGACCATCGAGGACACCATCTCGATCCTCAAGGGCCTGCGCGACCGCTACGAGGCGCACCACCGGGTGAAGATCACGGACGCCGCGCTGGAGGCGGCGGCGCAGCTCTCCGCCCGCTACGTCACCGAGCGGTTCCTGCCGGACAAGGCCATCGACCTGATCGACGAGGCGGCGTCCAAGGTCCGCATTCAGATGTCGTCCATGCCGAAGGAGCTGCACGAGATGGAGGCACGGCTGAACCAGCTCGTGACCGACGGCAAGGCAGCAGCGGACGCCCGCGAGTACGAGCGCGCGGCGCAGCTGCGCGATGAGGAGCAGGCGCTCCGTAAGGAGTACAACGCGGCGCGCGATCGCTGGCAGCAGGAGACGGGCATGGACTCGGTGGTGGACGAGTCCGACATCGCGGGCATCGTCGCGAAGATGACCGGCATCCCCGTGTCGCGCATGTTCGAGGGCGAGGCGGAGAAGCTGCTGAAGCTGGAGGAGCACCTGCACGAGCGGGTCGTCGGGCAGGACCCGGCCATTACGGCCGTGGCCGAGGCCGTGCGCCGCTCGCGCGCCGGGCTCTCCGACCCGAAGCGCCCCATCGGTTCGTTCCTGTTCCTGGGGCCGACCGGCGTCGGCAAGACGGAACTGGCCAAGGCGCTGGCCGAGTTCCTGTTCGACGATGAGGCGGCGATGGTGCGCATCGACATGAGCGAGTACATGGAGAAGCACACGGTCGCGCGGCTCATCGGCGCCCCCCCGGGCTATGTCGGCTACGAGGAGGGCGGGCAGCTTACCGAGGCGGTCCGGCGGCGGCCCTACCGGGTCATCCTGCTGGATGAGATCGAGAAGGCGCACCCAGACGTCTGGAACGTGCTGCTGCAGGTGCTGGACGACGGCCGCCTGACCGACGGCCAGGGCCGGGTGGTCAACTTCCGCAACACGGTGATCCTGATGACCAGCAACATCGGGTCGCACCTGATCGAGGCGATGCCAGCGGGCGCCTCCGAGGCCGAAGCGGAAGCCTGGTACGACCGGACATCCAGCCGGGTGATGGGCGAGCTGCGCGGGCACATCCGCCCGGAGCTGCTGAACCGCATCGACGAGGTGATCGTGTTCCACGCGCTGAACCGGCAGCAGATCGGCCGCATCGTGGACCTGCTGCTTAAGCGCACGGAGCGAGCGCTGGCCGAGCGCGGCATGACGCTCCAGGTCACCCCCGCGGCCAGGGAGGTGCTGGCCGAGCAGGGCTTCGATCCGCTGTTCGGGGCACGCCCGCTACGGCGCACCATCCAGCGCCTGGTGGATAACCCGATCTCGTCCGCGATTCTGCGGGGTGAGTTCCGCGAGGGCGACACCATCTCGGTGGACGCCGGGAAGGACGGCAAGCTGGTGCCGCGCCTCGTGGTGCCCGGTACCCCGCGCGAGGCGCAGAGCGACACGGTCCTCGCGGCGTAACAGCAAACGGGCCGGGGCGGGGGAGTACCCCCGCCCCGGCCCGTTTGCTCTTCCGGCCCCCCTATGCCCTCGCGTCTGGGCCACCCAGACAAGAACGATTATTGGCGGCCTGCGGTCAGGCGTCGGGAGGCTTGAGGGGGAAGGTGACGCCTTCGGAGCGGAAGCGGACGTCGGGGCCGACCTTCTCGGTCACCAGGCGGGCGGCGGCGGCGCTGCGGACCGCCTGCCCGAGTATCGCTACGTCCTCCAGCAGGATGTCCTGGGGTAGATGGTCCCCGTCGAAGCCCTGGAGGATCGAGACCGGCGGCGGGCCGTCCACCACGCGCACGTCCCGCAGGGTAACGCCGCGTATCTGCCCCCGCTCGGCGTCCCGGCTGTAGCGGTCGAAGCAGATCTTGAAGTCGATCAGCTTTTCGCGGCAGTCCTCGATGCGGATGTCCTCGTAGAGCACATCCGAAACCACGGCGCGGTCGCCGTTATGGATGGTCAGCGCGCCGCCGGAGCCGAAGCGCTCGGCCTCGCAGCGGAGGATATCGCAGTTGTGGAAGGTCACGCGGCGGATGGCGTCCACCCGCGTCTCGTACCCGATCTCCAGGGCATTGCCCCACTCGCCGTTCCAGAAGACGCAGTTCTCCACCCGCACGTCCTCCACCGGCAGTTCGGCGCGCGGGTGGAAGTCGGGGACGCCCTTGATCGCCACGCAGTCGTCCTTCGTACGCACGAAGCACCCGTCCACGGTGACGTTCCGGCTGCTCACCACGTCGATGCCGTCGTCGCTGGCGGACGAAGAGACGATCTTAACGCCCCGTATCGTGACGCCGTCGCACCCGGCGGGCACCACCTGCCACGTCCGCCCGTTCAGGATCGTCACGCCCTCGACCCGCACGTTTCGGCATCCCGCCAGGTGCACCAGGCGCTCCTGCCGCCCCATTTCCCAGGTGTGCCCGTTGCCGTCGAGGATGCCGCGGCCCCGGATGGCAACGTTCTCCGCGTCCCTCGCGACCACGTTCGCCCGCAGCACCGCGCCCCCGGCGATGTAGAGCGTCTGCCCGCTCGTCAGTTCCACCCGCCCCGCCTCGTGGACCGCGCCCGGCCCGAAGAAACGAACGTTCGGGTCGTCCGGGTCCGGCGAATCCTCCTCTTCCTCGCTCGGGTTCACAAACAGAAAGAGCGGCTGGCGCAGCCGCCCGTCGAACTCCACGCTCAGCAGCATCGGGCCGTCGGGCGTGGCCGGCGGCACCGCAAAGCGCACCGCCCCGTCCGCATCGACCTCGGGCCGAATGTCCCGGTCCCGCGGCCGCACCACTACCCGCTCGAAGGCGAACGCCGGGCGCACCGCCACCTCCACCGCCCCGCCCGCCCACACCGACGCCACCGATCCGACCCGCGCCGCTGTCGGGTACACGAACACTGACTCGCCGTTCACCGTCACAGCGAAGTCCGGCGACGGCTCCACGCCGGGCGGCGCGGGGTAGTGGGCAAAGTCAGTCTGCGGCACGGTTACATCCTCCTACGCGTCGTCCTCTTCCAGGTCCCAGGCCGCTTCTTCGGCCGCGCCGTCGTAATCGCCGTCCGCTTCGTCATCCTGGGCGGCGGCCTGCGCGGCAGCGGTGTGGAGGGCGTTTTCGACCAGGGGGGCGAGGGTGGGCATCTCGCTCAGGAACGGGGTCGCGCCGAGCGCCTTGCCGTTGTGGTACTGCGGCCACGACAGGAACAGTTCTTCCTTGGCGCGGGTGATGGCGACGTACGCCAGCCGCCGCTCCTCCTCCAGAGACTCCGGGAGCAGGTTGCCATCCACGTAGCGCAGGCAGCGGTGGTGCGGCAGCAGGTTCATGGCAAAGCCCACCACGAAGACCGTGTGCCACTCCAGCCCCTTGGAGCGGTGAATCGTCATCAGGTTCACGGCGTCCAGAGAGCGGGACGACTCGTTCGCCTTGCGGACCTGCCCGGCCACGAACGTCAGCATGGCCTCCGGAGCGAAGAACTTCTGCGAGGCGACGATCAGCTCGTCCAGGTTCTCCATGCGGCTGGAGCCCTCGCCCTCGTCCTCCTCGTCGCCCTCCTCGCTCATCACGTAGTCGTCGTAGCCGGTCTGGCGCGCGGCGATCAGGCGCGCGGTCGCCGTCTCCCCCGCCTCGTAGATCTCCTTGATCTGGTTGCGGAAGTCACGCACCGCGAGGTCCTGCGCCGTCTTAAATGAGCCGCGGCGCAGCGCTTCATAGAACGAGCAGCCCGCCTTCGCCGCCGCCGCCTCGACCTGGGTGATGAACGACTTGCCGAGGAACCGGGTGGGCTTGCCGAACCGCTTCGAGCCGATGTTCAGCACCCGCTTGGCAGCCTCGTCGCCCGCCGGGGAGTGCGGGTCCACGGTCAATTGCAGATAGGCCAGCAGGTCCTTGACCTCACGGCGGTTGTAGAAGCCGGTGCCGCCCGTGATCTGGTACGGCACGCCTCCGGCGATCAGGGCGTCTTCAAACGCACGGGAGTAGGCGTTGGTGCGGTACAGCACGGCGAAGTCGCGGAACTGGAGACGCCCCTCCTGCAACCGCTCGCGCAGCCGCTCCACAACCCAAGCCGCCTCGGACTCGGCGTCTACGTGCTGCGACAGGAGCGGTTCGACACCCTCGGGCCGCGCTGGCTCCATAAGCAGGCGGTAGCGGTCGTCCAACTCCGCGTGCGCGATTAGCTCGTTCGCGATGGTGACGACGTGCCCCTGGGAGCGGTAGTTGGCGGGCAGACGGATGATGTCGCCGGTCGGGAACGCCTTCTGGAATGCCATCACAGTCAGGCGCGGGTCGCAGCCGCGGAAGCCGTAGACGCTCTGGCCGACATCACCGACCACAAACAGGTTGCCGTGCCACTCCGCCAGCAGGCGCGCAAACTCCCACTGCACCTGGCTGGTGTCCTGGGTCTCGTCCACCAGCACATAGTCGAACATGTCCTGGTAGCGCAGGCGCACGGTCTGGTTGTCGCGCAGGAGGGTGTAGCCCTCGGTCAGCAGGTCGTCAAAGTCGAGGCGGCGCATCGGCGCCTTGGAGAGCAGGTCGTACTGCTTCTCCTTCGCCATCTCATAGCAGCGCCAGAACCGCGCGACGCTTTCAATGAAAGAGGGCTCCCAATCGGGATAGAGGCGCTGCAGAGCGGTCTCGGCGTACTCGCAGGTGTAGCCCAGGTTCTTGGAGGCGGAGACACCGAGGAGCGCGGTCTTTGGGTCCATCCGCATGTTCTGACCGAAGGGCGGGTTGGGCAGTTTGGCGTAGTCGTCGGGCTTGCCCAGGATGGCACGGCAGACGCGCTTCTGCCAGTACTCATCCGCCAGCTCAAACTTGCCCTCCTTGCCGTAGAGTTCGGCCCACTCCTTCTTGAGGATGCGCAAACAGTGAGAGTGGAAGGTTCCGATCCAGATGCCCTCCAGCGCCTCCTCCCCCAGCATGGCGAGAAGGCGGTGCTCCATCTCCTGCGCGGCGCGCTTGGTGAACGTGGTCACGAGGATGCGCTTCGCGGGGACGCCCTCACGGATGAGGCGGGCGATGCGCCGGGTGAGGACCGTGGTCTTACCCGACCCGGCCCCGGCAAGCACGAGTGCCGCCCCCTTGGTGTGTTCGAACGCCTCCCGCTGCTGCGCATTGAGCCCCTCGGCGAGGTCTCGCGGCGGGTCGACCTTCGGCACAGGGGCTTTCTCGACGGGGCGAACCGGCATGACAGCATGATACGCGCAACCGCCGCGCCCTGCCAACCTAAGTTTGCCTGCCCCGTGTTAGAAGGGTGGGTTCCAGATGTCCGCGAGGTCGAGCGTGAGGCCCGGCAGTTCCGGGTCGCCGGATACGGCAGAGGGATCGTCCAGCACCTGCGGGTCGGCGTTCGGGCGGTATACGTGGACCTTGCGCTCGGACGGGTCGATAAGCCAGCCGAGGCGTGCGCCGTTCGCGGCGTACTCTGCCATCTTCGCCTGGAGGGTAGACAGCCGGTCGGTCGGGGAGCGCAGTTCCAGCACGAAGTCCGGGCAGAGCGGTAGAAACGCCTGCTTCTGCGCGGCTGTGAGGCTCGCGAGGCGGGTGCGGAGGACCCAGGCGACATCCGGCGAGCGGGTCGCTCCGTTCAGCAGCACAAAGCCCGTGGACGAGTCGAAGCCGCCCCCGGTGCCGTCGCGCCGAACCCAGGCCGCGATCTGTGCCGTGAGGTCGAAGTTACGCCCGCCGGTCTCTCCTCCCGGTGGCAGCATAATGATCAAGTCTCCCTGTGCGTTCTGCTCAATCCGTAACTCGCGGTTCTCCTGACATACCGCGAACAGTTGGTCACGGGTGAAGCGCAGGGAGGGCGGCAGGCGCAGTACCACCGGCCCGGACGCGAACGGGAAGGTGGGGAGTGCGGGGTGTTCGGCAGTCGTCGGAGACACGAGAACCCTCCTTGCCGCTCCGGGCATTGCCCCCAAAGCATTCCCCAGAGTATACCGCCACGGCAAGCGCAAGCGGCTCCCTACTTGAACTGGAGGGGGACGCCGGTGAAGCTGGTAATCTCGTTGGCGAGGTTCAGGACGGCCCGCTCATCGTAGCCGTTAAAGAGCGGAAAGTCGTAGCCGTCGGTGTGGACCAGTTCGAGCAGGTAGAGGTACGCGGCATCCGGGTCGCGGGTTTCGCGGATACGGACATACTCCAGGCGGTGCAGGGCGAACTGCTTGCGGTCGTTGTGCAGGAACGCGTCCTTCAACGGGTCGAAGGTGTAGGTATGGGCGGAGCGATAGGCGTTGCGGACGTACCACGGCACGACGATACACAGGAGTCCCAGAGCGACGAGCCACAGGAAGCCGACGTGGTTCAGAGACGGCGCGAAGAGGCGCGCGGGGTCGTCGGTGGCGATGCGCTCGTCCACATCCGCGGTGTGTACCACACTCATCACGCCGAGGATGGTGACGAACAGCATGGTGAACGCGAGGAGCAGGCAGCCTTTCAGATCGAAGCCGCCCTGATCGTCCTGGCGCAGGGTCAGGCGGTCCGGGGTCCGGTCGACCGTGAAGGGGCCGAGGTGGGCGGGGCGGCCGAACAGGGCGGTCGCCTCTTGCTCGTCGCTTCCGGGGAGCATTAGCGCGGAGCCGGCGCGCAGCCCTTTCCGCATTCCCGCGCCGACCCTGTATTCTACCTCTCCCGCCCGCGCGGCGCGACCATCGGGGCGGATTTTTCAACGGGGGATCGGCGCGCGGCTAATCGTCGCGGGAGGCGACGCGGGCGGCAACGCGCGCCATCCCCTCGCCCGCCACGGTCATGTTCCAGACCGCGGCGCGCGTCATCCGCAGCAGAGTCGGGTCAAACTGCGCCCGCGCGCGGGAGCCGCGCAGGTGCGCCTCTGCCTGGGCGCGCGCCTGGTCCACACCGCGGTAGAGCAGAGCGGCGTTCCGCGCCGCCGACAGGTCCATCTTGGCCAGCGCCGCGGCGGTCTCCTTGCCGAGGGTGGCGGCGCACTCGGCTACCGGCACCACCAGGCGCACCGCCTGCGCCCCCTGGGAGTCGTGGCGGATTAGCTGCGCAAGCTGCAGGGCCTGGCGGGCGCCGCGCCCGGCGGCGCGCAGGTCACCGGCCGCCTTCAGAACGTTCGCGACCTCACGGAGCTGTTCGGCGTTCAGGTGCGTGTTCGCCAGGAACGCCCGCGCCTGCGCCTCGACGCCGTCGGCCAGCGGGAGGGAGTTCGGCAGCGGCCCGATCATCCACGCATCCTCGCCGTGGAAGTGCTGAACGACCTTGTCCAGAGACTCCGCGCAGGAGGAGGTGAGAGCGTACAGGTTGCGACGCAACAGGGTAAAGTCGTACGGGTCCGTGCTCTCCAGGCTGCCCCCCGCGGCGTTGGCGCCTTCTTTACCGGTAGACATGGTCAGTAGGACGTCGGTGAGAAGGCTCTGGCCGGCGGTGCGGATACCCTGAGAAAGCAGATTTGTCGCGTCGAACATGGCAGACCTGGAAAGGCCTCACTTTCGGTTGTGACGGTGACCGTCGTCACTCTTTCCGGGCGCAAATTCCATGCCACATTCTCACGCGATGGAATACAAGTAAAAACCCCGAAATCGGGGAGAGACTCACCTGCGTGGCGAAGCCGTAACGGCGCCTTTCCCGCCGAAAACGGAATCTTCCCCGGGTGTCGCCGCGGCATCGCGGCGCAGCGGTCGCTGCGACCGGACCTCTGCCAGCGAGCCGTCGCGCAGGAGCAGGATCTCGTCGGCGTCCTCCAGCATCTCCGGGTCGTGCGTCACCACCACGACCGTGCCCCGCCCGCGCCACTCCGCCAGGGCGTCCACCACCCGGTGTCCGTTCGCGTGGTCCAGCGCCGCCGTGGGCTCGTCTGCGAAGATAACATCCGGGTCGTTCATCATCGCCCGGACCACCGATACGCGCTGCTTCTCCCCGCCGGAGAGTTGCGACGGCAGCTTGTTCTCCAGGCCCGCCATCCCCAGCGCCTCCAGGCGGGCCAGGGCGCGCTCCCGGGCCTCGCGGTCCTGCTTCGGCGCGGCAACCACGATGTTCTCCAGCGCAGTCAGGTACGGCAGCAGGAACGGTTGCTGGAACACAAACCCAAAGCGGCGCCGGCGCAGGTCGGTCACTTGCGCATCGCTCTTTTCGGTGTAGGACACATCGCCGAAGTACGCGGTGCCGGCGGTGGGTCGCTTCAGCCCGGAGAGGACGTAGAGCAGCGAGGACTTGCCCGAGCCCGACGGCCCCATGATGCCGTAGAACCGCCCGGGGGGCAGGCGCACCGTTATGTCGCGCAGGGCGTAGGTTACCCGCGCGCCGTCCGTGTACTGGAGGGACGCCCCGCGACACCCCAGCTCCTCGCTGGATGTCGGTGGCGCTGTCTGCAGATGCGGCTGCTGGTTGCTGGTGCTGCTCATAGACTCCTGGGGGTTAGCGTCGCTCGATGATAGTCACCGGGTCGAGACGAGCGAGGCGGAAGGCGATGGTCCCTACCGCGAAGGCCGTGATGGCAAACGGTATCGGCAGGGTGAACTTGTAGCCGAACGGGTCCGCGGGGTCGATGAACAGGCCGCGCGGCTGGAAAACCGCCGTCTTGAAGTACGACAGAAAGACCAGCGTCACCACCGCTCCCAACACCCAGCCCAGCGCCGTCAGCAGCATCGTCTCGGCGAAGATGCGCCCGAACAGCTTCGACCGCTGGTACCCGATAGCCGCCAGCACCGCGAACTCGGCGATACGCTGCGTGAAGTAGATGTTCGAGAGCATCCCGCTCATCAGGCTGATAACGAAGATGACCGTCAGGTTCACCACCGTCATGATGAGGTACATCGACGACAGGCTGTCGCGTAGCTCCTCGACGAGGTTCTGGTAGGAGAGCAGATTCACCTTGCTCGGTGTCAGCTTCCCCTCCCCCTTGCGCCCGGTCGGCATCAGGTCATCGTTCACCGCGAACAGATCGGCCGGGTTCTTCGTGGTGAAGATGGTGGTCTTGGGCGTGGTGATGAACGTTGCGTCCGCGAACGACTTACTGGTGAAGGCGATCCAGACCGGCCCCTTCAGGATGCCCACACACCGCACGGGAATCGGCGAGCCGGAGATGCCGCCCTCATCGGTCGGCCCCGCGATGACGTCCCCGATCTTTATCTTCTTGTTCTCGACGATGGGCTGCGAGAGGACCGCCTCCGGCATCCCTTCGGCGGGCATTCGCCCCTCCACCAGGGACGTCCCGATGCGCTCCATCAGGTACGCGCGATTCTCGTCGGAAACGCCCAGCACCACGAACGGGAACCGCCCCATGACGGTCTTGATATTCGTGAAGAAGATCGAGCCCTCCATCACGCGGTCCACGCGCGGGTCCTCGCGGATGACGGCTACCTGGTCGTCCGGCACGCGCAGGCTGACCCGCTGGGGGATGGCGTAGGTGAAGTGGCGCGTGTAGGCGTAGATGGTGCGGATGGTCAGGTCAATGGAGTTGACCATCGTAGCGATGGAGGCGATCAGGAACACCGACAGCACGATCACGAAGACCATGGGGACGGTCTTGCCAGGGTTCCTCTGGAAGTACGTTATTGCGGAGAGCGGGTTTCGCACGTGTGTTTCGGCCTGTCTGCAAAAAGGGCGCCCGGGTGGCGGCTGTCGCCGCCGCGGTGCGCCCTATCCTAAGAGAACGGTCCCGCCTCGCACTTGGTTCCCGCGGTTACGCCCCCTGCGCCCCCTGCGCCCCCTCCGGGGCGATGCCGGCGGCGAGGGATGCCTCGTGGTGCCACTCCGCCGCGCCGTCGAGGATGGCCTCGATCTCGGCCAGGGTCTTGACGGTGGTGAGCGCCTGGCGGATGCGCGGGGCGCCCGGGATGCCCTTGAAGTAGTGCCCGAGCAGCCCGCGCAGCTCCTTGCAGCCGACGTTCTCGCCCATCTGCGCCACCTGGAGTTGTGCGTGCTCGCGCGCGGTGGCGATGCGCTCGGCCACGGTCGGCTCCGGCGCCAGCGTCCCGGTCTCCAGGTAGAGCGCGATGCGCCCGAGGAGCCACGGGTTGCCCATCGCGGCGCGGCCCACCATGACGGCATCGCAGCCGGTCTCGTCCATCATCCGCTTCGCGTCCTGCGGCGTCTCGATGTCGCCGTTGCCGACCACGGGGATGCTGTCGCCCACCGCCTCCTTGACCTGCCCGATGATGGACCAGTCGGCGGTTCCCGTGAAGCCCTGGGAGGCGAAGCGGGCGTGCACGGCGATAGACTTCACGCCCGCCGCCACCGCCGCCTTCGCAAAGCGGATCGCGGTGACGTCGCTGCGGTCCCAGCCGGAGCGCACCTTCACGGTCACGGGCACGCGGTCCCCCACCGACTCGACCACGGCGCGCACCACCGCCTCCGCCTGGCACAGGTCCTTCATCAGCGCCGCGCCCGCACCGGTCTTGGCGACCTTGGGCACCCAGCAGCCCATGTTGATGTCCACACCGGTCGCCCCGCGGTCCACCACGATCTCCGCGGCCTCGGCCATGGTCGCCGGGTCGCCGCCGAAGAGCTGGCAGAAGGCCGGCTGCTCATCCGCGCTCCAGTCGAACATGCCAAAGGTCTTCTGATTGCGATAGTGTATGGCGTGTGAGGAGATGAGTTCGGTTACCACCAGGCCCGCGCCGTGCCGCCGGCAGAGGACGCGAAACGGGTGGGCGGTGATACCCGCCATCGGCGCCAGAACCACCGGCGGCCAGATGTTGATATCACCGATACGGAAGCCGCGCGAGCGCCCTGCGGCGGCATCCGCGGCGGCGGCGACGACGGGCGCGGGCGTCCCGGAACCGGCTGTCAGGGCTGTTGGCATAGCTCGGTTATTATATCGTGCGGGACGCCTCCGCCCCGAAGCAGGTAACCAACCACGGTCGGGAGAAACTACGCGCATTGCATCCCCCTCCGCCTCATCGACAACCGAGGAGAAGTCAGAAACGTGAACTTTGAGTTATTGAAGCGCCTGTGCGAGACGCCGGGCGTCCCCAGCCGCGAGGAGCCGATCCGGAAGCTCGTCATCGAGGAGATGAAGCCTCTGGTGGACGAGGTTCGTGTGGACGTCATGGGTAACGTCATCGGCTTCAAGCGCGGCGTTGGCGGCCCGCGCGTGATGATCGCCGCCCACATGGACGAGATCGGCTTCCTGGTCAAGCACATCGACGACAAGGGGTTCCTGCGCGTCCAGCCCGTCGGCGGGTTCGATGCCCGGGTGCTCATCGCCCAGCGGGTGTACGTCCACGGCTACACCGGCGAGCGCCTGCTCGGGGCCTTCCAGCCCGCCGCCAAGCCCACCCACCTGCTCACCGACGAGGAGCGCAAAAAGGCGCTGACGGTGGACGACCTGTTCATCGACCTGGGCCTGAGCGGCGAAGAGGTGAAGCGGCGGGTGCGCCTGGGCGACCCCGTGACCATGGCACGCTCAGCCGAGGTGATCGGTGAGAACGTGGTTTCGAAGACGCTGGATAACCGGCTGTCGGTCTTCATTATGCTGGAGGCGCTGAAGGTGCTGCACTCACACCAGTGCGATATCTACGCCGTCGCCACAGTCCAGGAGGAGATCGGCCTGCGCGGGGCCATCACCGCGGCCTACGACCTGAAGCCGGACATCGGGCTTGCGCTGGACGTCACCCTGGCGGGCGACTACCCCGGCGGCCAGGAGCAGGACCGGGTGACGCAGCTGGGGCAGGGCACGGCCATCAAGATCATGGACGGCTCGCTGATCTGCCACCCGAAGCTCGTGGCCCACTTCCGCGATGTGGCCGAGGCGCACGACATCCCCTACCAGATGGAGATTCTGCCGCGCGGCGGCACCGACGCCGGCGGCATCCAGCGCTCGCGTGGCGGCGTCCCGTCGTTCACCCTCTCCACCCCCTGCCGCTACGTCCATACCGTCAACGAGATGGCAGCCATCCGCGACATCGAGGCGAGCATCAACCTGCTGGCCGCCTACCTGGAAGAGGCCCACACCCGCCAGTACGGCTACGCCGACGAGGTCTGACCTTTCGCCCCAAAAGCCCCCGTCCAGAGCCGGCGGGGGCTTTTTCGTGCTCCGGACCGGGCGGCGCCTCCTCGCTGCCAAAGCGCGCCCAGCGCGATACGGCCCGATGTCGCCTCCGCATCCGGTACAATACCGGCAACATGGACACAAACGAGCAGCCGGACGCCTTCCGCGGAATCCCGATGCTGGGGCCGACCCGCCGCGCCCGCCTGCTCGCCGCGGGCCTCCTCGATGCCGCCTCGCTGAGCCGGGCCAGCGTGGAGGAGATCGCCCGCATCGCGCAGATGCCGCGCGGCCAGGCGGAGCGCGTCCGGGAGGCAGCGTCCCTTCTGACATCTGAGCCGCCCATCACAGCGGCGACCGTGCCCCTGGACACACCAGAGACGGCCGTCACCGCCCCTGCTACCCGTGCCGAACCACCGGGCACGGACCCGCTGTACACAGCGCTCGCCCGCAGCCGGGCGGCGGTGGACGCAGCACTGGCGGACCGCAACGTCGTCCGGCGTCTCGGCCGGGATCTCGCCCGCCTGTCCGGGACACTGGAGCGGTTGGCAGCAGTCGAATCCGTCCGGCTCGTCGAACCGGAACAGCGCGCGGACGTAGCGCGCCTGCTGGAGCGCGCCGCAGTTCGCCTGGAGCGGGCAGTTTCTCCGGAGGGTGGGGGTCTGACCGGCTCGGCGTCTCGCCTCCTGGCAGAGCGCCTCGACGCCATTCGCAACCGACTCCGCAAATCGCTGCGCCCCTCCTGGCAAACGGGAGCGGCGCGTGGGGGCCGGTAGGTACTGCATCAACGGGGCGAATTCGTAGCGATGCGATCAAGAAGCGGGCGGGATCTTCGCGGAATAGACAGTAGGAAACTGGCGCCGGGCCTCGCGCTGCGCGTGCCGGTGGTGCAGGCCCCGCTTGGGCGGTGCGATGGCGTACGCCTCGCGGCGGCGGTCTCGCGGGCGGGTGGGCTCGGCTGCCTCACCGTACACAACCCGGCCCCGGCCGCGCTACGCCGCCGACTGCGCCGCCTGCGCGCTCTCACCCGCCGTCCCGTTCTTCTCGCTTTCACCGCACAGTTCGAGAGTGACGCCGTGTTTGAGACCTGCCTGGACGAGGGCTTCCGCCACTTTCAGGGCTTCTGGTGGAACGGAACCCGGGTCGGCAGTTTTACGCGCCGCGCGCCGGACGGCGCCCTGTTCTGGCAGGTGGGCTATCCCTCCCAGGCAGAGGAGGCCGTCGCCGCCGGGGCGGATGTGCTGGTCGCGCAGGGCACGGAGGCGGGAGGACCGGTCCGCACCTCCCTGCCCGTGCGGGAGTTGATTCGCGACCTGCGCGCTGCCGTTGGGGACGACATTCCCCTGGTCGCCGGGGGCGGTCTGGCGGACGGGCGCGATGTCGCGGATGTCCTGCGCGCGGGCGCCCACGCCGCGCTGCTGGGCACCCGCTTCCTGCTGACCGACGAGAGCGACGCCCCCGCCCGCGACAAGGGGCGCCTGCTGCGCGCCCGCTCGGAAGACCTCATACTCGACCCGTGCCTGCGGGGCGCCTGGCCCTGCGACCCACGCCGCCGCATGGCAACGCCGTGGGGGGAAGATGCCCCCTCCCTCTTTGCCGGCACGGGCGTCACCCGCATCTCCTCCATCCGGCCCGCCGCGGCCGTGCTCCGGGACCTGCGCCCCCGCCGCGCCGTTTGACCCTGCTTCGGGTATCCTGCTTCCGTTACCACTTTCGGGGAGACAAAATCATGCGGCTCGCACAGAAGACGGCGCTCATCACGGGGGCGTCCAGCGGCATCGGCAGGGCCATCGCCCTCCGCTTCGGGCAGGAGGGCGCGAACGTCGTCGTCAACTACCTGCCCAACCAGGGGAAGAACGAGGCCGCGGCGCGTGAGGTCGTGGAGGCCATCGGTCCGGATCGCGCCCTGGCATTCGGCGCGGACGTGACCGTGCGCGAGCAGGTGCAGGCGATGTCGGACGCCGCCGTGGAGCGCTTCGGCCGCCTGGATATCGCGGTGAACAACGCGGGCGTCGAGATCAAGAAGCCGTTCCTGGAGGTGACCGACGAGGAGTGGGATTTCGTGCTGAGTGTCAACCTGCGCGGCCCGTTTCTGGTCACCCAGATCGCCGCCCGCCAGTTCCTGAAGCAGGACCCGCTTCCCGGCCACGAGTCGCGCGGAAAGATCGTCAACATCTCCTCCACGCATGAGGACGTCCCCTTCCCCGGGCACACCTCCTACTGCGCCGCCAAGGGCGGCCTGCGGATGCTCTGCCGGGACCTCGCCGTCACCTTCGCGCCGATGCGAATCAACATCAACAACATCGCGCCGGGCGCCATCGCCACGCCCATCCAGACCTGGCTGAACGACCCGGAGACGGTGGCGAAGGTGGTGGAAGAGATCCCCTACGGGCGCCTCGGTAAGCCCGAGGAGATCGCCGGTCTCGCCGTTTACCTCGCCTCCGAGGAGTCAAACTACGCCAGCGGCGGCACCTTCTACATCGACGGCGGCCTCTCCGGGCAGGTGACGAAGTATTGACGGAAGAGGACAAGCGTCTGCGGGAGGCCGAGGGGGACCCGGATGGGTGGCGCCTGTGGGGGCCGTACCTGGCAGACCGGGCCTGGGGGACGGTGCGCGAAGACTACAGCGCGGACGGCGATGCCTGGAACTACTTCCCGCACGACCACGCCCGCTCTCGCGCCTACCGCTGGAACGAGGACGGCCTGGGCGGGCTCTGCGACATCCGCCAGTTCCTGTGCTTTGGCCTGGCGCTCTGGAACGGGCGTGATCCCTTCCTCAAAGAGCGACTGTTCGGACTGACCGGCCCGCAGGGCAACCACGGCGAGGACGTCAAGGAGTACTACTACTACCTGGACGCGACGCCCACACACTCCTACCTCAAGTTCCTCTACAAGTACCCGCAGGCGCCCTTTCCCTACGAGCAGTTGGTGGCCGAGAACGCGCGGCGCGGCCGGACCGACTGGGAGTTCGAGTTGAGCGACACCGGCGTCTTCGCGGAGGACCGCTACTTCGACGTGTTCGTGGAGTACGCCAAGGAGGGGCCGTTCGACATCGCGATTCGCGTCACCGCCTGGAACCGCGGGCCGGAGGCGACCGCCCTGCACCTGCTGCCCACCCTCTGGTTCCGCAACACCTGGTCCTGGGACCGGGACGCTCCGCGGCCCACGCTCTACGCCGCGGGGCAGGACGTCATCGCGGCCGAACACGCGCGCCTGGGCACCTACCGCCTGTACTGCGACGGCCCGGAGCCGACCCGCTTGCTCTTCACGGAGAACGAGACAAACGAACGGCGGCTCTTCGGAGCGCCGAACCCCACTCCGTACGTCAAAGACGGCATCCACGAGGCGGTGGTGGGCGGCAACGCCGACGCCGTCAACCCCGAGCAAGTCGGGACCAGGGCGGCGTTCGCGCGCCAGTACCGCATCGGGGCAGGCGAGAGCGTCACCATGCGCCTCCGACTGCGCCGCGCAGACCCGGGGGCGGGCACCCCCGACGCCCCCTTCGGCCCCGAGTTCGACGCCCTGTTCGATGCTCGGCGCGCCGAGGCGGACGCGTTCTACGACCGCCTCGCGCCGCCGAATGCCACCGCGGACGCCCGTGCGGTCCAGCGACAGGCGTATGCCGGGCTGATCTGGAGCCGGCAGTATTACCACTACGACGTGGAGCGCTGGCAGGCGGGCGACCCCGGCCAGCCCACACCGCCCGACGCCCGGCGCCGCAACGGGCGCAACCACGAGTGGAAGCACGTCATTATCACCGACGTGCTCTCCATGCCGGACAAGTGGGAGTACCCATGGTTCGCGGCGTGGGACCTCGCCTTCCATATGATCCCGTTCGCCCAGATCGACGCCGACTTCGCCAAGCACCAGATGCTGCTGCTGTGCCGCGAGTGGTTCATGCACCCGAACGGTCAGCTTCCCGCGTATGAGTGGCAGTTTTCGGATGTCAACCCGCCGGTGCACGCGTGGGCGGCGCTGCGCCTCTACAAAATCGAGCGGAAGATGCAGGGCAAGGGGCGAAACGAGCCCGGCGACACCGACTTCCTGGAGCGCATCTTCCACAAGCTCCTCCTGAACTTCACCTGGTGGGTGAACCAGAAGGACCAGCAGAACAACAACATCTTCGAGGGCGGCTTCCTGGGGCTGGACAACATCAGCCTGTTCGACCGGAGCGCCCCGCTGCCGGGCGGGGGGATGCTGGAGCAGAGCGACGGCACCGCCTGGATGGCGATGTACTGCCTGAACCTGCTGGCCATCGCGCTGGAGCTGGCGCGCGTGGACCCGACGTATCAGGACGTCGCCACCAAGTTCGCGGAGCACTTCGTCTACATCGCGCACGCGATGAACGAGCACGGCGACGACGGTTACTCCCTGTGGGACGAGGAGGACGGCTTCTACTACGACCTGCTGCACCTGCCGCCGGCCGCCCCGGGGGCCGGGGAGCGCTACCTGCCGCTGAAGATACGCTCGGTCGCCGGGCTGATCCCGCTGTTCGCGGCGGAGGCGTTCGACGCCGATGTCATGAGCGCCTGCCCCGACTTCCTGCGGCGCCTGGACTGGTTCCTGGCGCACAAGCCGCACCTGGCGGGAGACGTGGCGCACGTCACGCAGACCCGGGGCAAGAAAGGGCGCATTCTCTTCTCGCTGGTAAACCGGGAGCGCCTGCGCCGCATCCTCGCGCGCGTTCTGGACGAGACGGAGTTCCTGTCACCGTACGGCGTGCGCAGCCTGTCGCGGTTCCACGCGAAGCGTCCGTTCACGCTACAGCACAACGGCACCGAGTTTCGGGGGGATTACGAACCGGCCGAATCGACCACCGCGCTCTACGGGGGCAACTCCAACTGGCGCGGCCCGGTCTGGTTCCCGCTTAACTACCTGCTGATCGAGAGCCTCCAGAAGTACGATTACATGTTCGGGGACTCGTTCACCGTGGAGATGCCCACCGGCTCCGGCAACTACTGCACCCTCTGGGAGGTGGCAACGGAGCTCTCGCACCGCCTGATCCGCCTGTTCCTGCCGGACGAGAGCGAAAACCGCCCCTGCAATGGCGGCCCAAGCCGGTTTCAGACCGACCCGCACTGGCGCGACCATCTGCTCTTCCACGAATACTTCCACGGCGACAACGGCGCGGGTCTGGGCGCCAGCCACCAGACCGGCTGGACCGCCCTGGTCGCCAAGCTCATCTCCCAGAGCGGGGACTGATGCCGCCTGCAACGGCCTCCGGTACTTCTGCGGAGGACCAAAACGGCGGCGGGAGGAACATAGCCCCCGTGAAAACCCTCTTCAACCGAAGACGTGCCCTCACCGCAGGGACGGGCGCGGCTCTTTCCCTCGTCCTGCCGTGGAAGCCGTCCCGGGCACAGACGCCACTGACCGGGAAAGAGTTCGCCGAGGACTTCGACGTACTCTGGAAGGGAATCGCCGACTCCTACGCCTACTTCGACCAGAAATCGACCGATTGGGACCGCGTCCGGGACGTCTACCGCCCCCGGGCGGCCGAGGTCAAGAGCCCCTACGAGTTCGTCCTGCTGCTGGAGCAGGTCCTGGAAGAGCTCTACGACTTCCACACCAGCCTGAACACCAACACCGAGGCGTCCGCCGTTCTGGTCCCCACCGACGCCGACCTGTGGGCGGAGTGGCGGAACGGCCGCGCCGTCATCGTGGACGTCCGGCTCGACAGCCCGGCGCACCGGGCCCGGGTCCTGCCCGGCACGGAGGTGCTGGCTATCCAGGGCGTTTCCGTCCGCAAGGCCGTCCAGGACCGCCTCGGGCGCTGCCTCCGCAGCCCGGACCCGGCTGCGGAGAACTGGGCGCTGCAGACCCTCCTCGCCGGCCGCCACAACCAGCCCCAGCGGCGCATCGACCTGCGTCTCGGCGGCAAAACGACCGCCGTCGCGCTGGAATCGGCGCACCGGGAGTACGCCAGCCTGCTGGACGACCGGACCCTCGGCCCGTCCAACGACATCGGGTACGTCCGGCCGAACAACTCCCTCGGCGACTCCGCCCTGATCCCGGAGTTCGACCGGGCGCTCGCCCGCCTGAAGGACACCAAGGGCCTGCTGCTCGACCTGCGGGAAACGCCCAGCGGCGGGAACACCCTGGTCGCCCGCGCCCTCATGGGGCGCTTTGTGGAAAAGGACGCCTTCTACCAGAAGCACAGTATCCCGTCGGAAGAGCGCGCTCACGGCGTCCGGCGCAGCTGGGTAGAGATCGTCTCCCCACGCGGCCCATTCCGCTACGAGCGCCCCGTCGCCGTGCTGGTGAATCACTGGACCGGGAGCATGGGAGAGGGTATCGCCCTGGGGATGGACGCAACGAAGCGGGCGCAGGTCGTCGGCGTGGAGATGGCGCGCCTCCTCGGCGGAATCGGCAGCGTCACCCTTCCCAAAAGCGGCTTCGGCGTGCGCTTCCCCACCGAAAAGCTCTTCCACCCAAACGGGACTCCCCGGGAGAAGTTCGTCCCCAGCGTCTACGTCGACCTGCCCGCCGGGTTCGCCGCCAATAAGGCCGACCCCATCCTCGACGCCGGCCTCGCCACCCTCCGCAAGCGCCTCCCTACTCCCCGGCGATGAGGCTCTGCCCCGTCACGCCTCCTTGCTAAAAGCCATTGACACCGGCGGCAACCGGACGTATACTTCCCGCATTTCCACCAGTAATATCGCGGGTCTGCTTGCCCTCATTACAACAAACGGGGTTGATGGTTCAAGACAGTGGCAAGCAGCGGCAGAACGTACTCGATTGCCCTGGTTACAGCACGTCGGCGGACGCTCCCCGACACCGAATCCGGAGACACAAAACCATGCGTGAGGCGATTCCCGTTCGCGTCACCGGCCCGGCCTTGCTTCGCCGCGCCTTCTGCTGCCTACTCAGCACCTTCCCCGATCTTTTGCCATCGGAGGGGACAACGATAGCGACTGATCCGCCCCCTTCGGTTGATTCCCCCGTTCGGCTTATCATTACCGCCGCAGCATCTGATCCCTACGTCCTACTTCCGGACGTCCCCTACCGGATCGCCCTCCTAACCGCAGGTACGGAGGCGGAACTGAACGCCGCCTGCACCACTGGAGTGCAAGTCCTTCTCAGCATAGATGACGACCCACGCACGCTCCACCATGGAATTAGCGCTACCAGGCAAGGAAATGCCTTCTGCTCCCCCGCCCTCGCCCCAAACTTGATGCGCACCTTGCATCAACGAGCAGTATGGGAGGTTCGTAAGCGTGAGGAAGAGGAAATGCGTGAGAAGCTTTCCGCCCGTGAATGTGAAGTTGCTCAGTTAGCGGCGTCAGGCCTATCCAACAAAGAAGTTTCGGAGCGTCTGTGCCTCGGTCTTAGTACAGTAAAAGCACATCTCGGAAAAGTATACAAAAAACTCGACATTCAGCGACGAGGACAAATAAATGTTGTTTTCCGTCAATCAGATCACACATAATACTTTAGTCGGATATTAATCCCATACCTTCGCATTATCAAAATCCACCTTAAGACGCTACAGTCTCGTCCTGTTCTC
>CALEKU010000260.1 GCA_937902745.1 uncultured Armatimonadota bacterium | reverse complement strand
GGCTTCTTAACCGTAGCCGGGACTTCAGTCCACGGCACCATGCCCACGGCGGCCAGGGGTGCGTGCCCCCGCCGATTTCACTTCGGTGTCCGAAAGTCTCTGGCGACGGGAGGGCGACCGCGCGTACAATTCGGGCAATGGGCGGGGGACGCACTGTTCTGGTCACGGGGGCGACGGGCTTCGTGGGGGCGCACCTGACGCGGGCGCTGCTGGCGCGCGGGGAGCGGGTCCGGGCGCTCGGGCGCGACTTCGGGCCGATCGTCGATCTGGTAGACGCCGGAGCGGAACCGGTGCGGGCGGACCTGCGGGACCGCGCGGCGGTGGCAAACGCCTGCCGGGGGGCAGAGGTGGTGTACCACGTCGGGGCGCTCTCGGCGCCATGGGGGCGCAGGGCGGACTTCGAGGCGGTGAACGTTGGCGGGACGGAGGCGGTGGTCGCGGGGTGCCTGCGGCACGGGGTACGGCGCCTGGTGTACGTCTCGTCACCGTCGGTGGTATTCGACGGGCGCGACCACGAGAACCTGACCGACGACGCGCCTTACCCCTCCCGCTTTGGCAGCGTCTACTCGCGAACGAAGAAGGAGGGCGAGGATCGGGTGAAGGCTGCCGGGGGGCAGAGCGGACTGGAAACGGTGATCATCCGCCCCAAGGCGGTGTTCGGGCCAGGCGACCGGGCGCTGCTGCCGCGCGTGGTCGCGGCGGCGCGGCGAGGGCGCCTGCCGCAGATCGGGGACGGGAATAACCGGGTGGACCTTACGTACGTGGGGAACGTGGTCCACGGTCTGCTGCTCGCGGCGGACGCCCCGGCAGCGGCAGCGGGACGAACGTACACCCTGACGAACGGGGAGCCGGTGCGCCTGTGGGACGTGCTCCGGGAGGTGTTGCGGCGCCTGGGCGTCCCCGCGCGCCTGCGCCCGGTGCCTCTGCCCGTGGTCCTCGCCGCCGCAGGGGCGATGGAGGCCGCCGCCGCGCTCACGGGGCGGGAGCCGACGCTGACCCGCTACTCGGCGCTGATCCTGGCGCGGACGCAGACGCACGACATCTCCGCGGCCCGCCGCGACCTGGGCTATGCCCCCGTGGTGTCCGTGGCGGAGGGCCTGGAGCGGACCGTCGCAGCGTTCGCAGGCCGGGGAGCGTCGGAGGAGGCCGCGGCGTGCCCGGCGTGACGATCTGCCACCTCCTCACCACGGGGTATTGTCGGGCGTCAGAGCACCACATGATTAAGGGCGGCGCGCGGCGCCAGGTGGACGTTCCCGCACAGGCCGCGCTGCTGCGCCACTCCCGGCACGGATGGGTCCTGTTCGATACGGGCTATTCGCCGCGCATGTGGGCGGCGACGGAGCGCCTTCCCTACCGGCTGTACCGCCGCGCGACGCCCCTGCGCCTGCCGCCCAACCTGGCGCTGGCGGAGCAGTTGCCGCAGCTAGGGGTCGCGCCGGAAGAGGTCGGGCATGTAATCCTGTCGCACTTCCACGCGGACCACTGCGGCGGGCTGCGCGACTTCCCCGCCGCGCGTCTGGTCGCGACGCGGGAGGGGTGGGCGGACGTGGCCGGGCGGCGGGAGTTCGCCGCGGTGCGGCGGGCGTTCCTGCCGGACCTGATTCCCGACGACTTCGCCGAGCGCGCGACGCTGGTAAGTGGGTTCCGAAACGCCGAGGTGCCGCGCCTTGGCCCGGCGCACGACCTGTTCGGCGACGGGTCATTCCTGCTCGTCCCCCTGCCCGGCCATGCGCGCGGTCAGATGGGCCTGTTCGTCCCGGACACGCCGGATGGCCCGACGCTGTTCGTGGCGGACGCGGTATTCCGCGCGGCCTCGATCCGAGAGTTGCGCCCGGCGCACCCGCTTATGGACCTGATCGCGGACGACCCGCGGGCCGCCCGCGAGACCCTGGCGCGCCTCCACGCCTTCCACCGTGCCCGCCCGGACGTGCGGCTGGTGACGGGGCATGAGGCGCCACACGAACCCGTAACGCCGCCGTGGGTTGAAACCCCGGCTTCCGGGATTCAAGCCCGCCTCCGCGGGCTCACGCCTTCGGGGACGGGTGCCGCCAAGCGGAACCTGTCTCGGTCCCGGGAGTCGGCGGAGGCCGACTTGAATCCCGGAAGCCGGGACTTCAGTCCACGGCGAGACGCCACCGAGGGAGACAAGGGTTCTTGAGTCTTCCTCTCCACTACCTGCGCGCGAAGTGGGTCTTCACGCGCCTGAAGGGAGACGCCCTGCGCCGCTACCAGGACCGGAGAGCGCGGGCGCTGGTAGCGTTCGCCGCACGGCACGCGCCGTTCTACCGCGCGCACTGGGTGGGACACGACCTGGCGGAATGGCGCACGCTGCCCCCGGTGGACAAAGCCGCGATGATGGCGCACTTCGGCACGTTCAACACGCGCGGCGTCGGCCGGGACGAGGCAATGGAGGTCGCCCTGCGCGCGGAGCGAACGCGCGACTTCGCCCCCACGGTGCGCGGCGACCTGACGGTGGGGCTTTCGAGTGGGACCAGTGGGCACCGGGGCCTTTTCCTGGTGTCGCCGGAGGAGCGGGCGGCGTGGGCGGGCACGGCGCTGGCCCGTGTGCTGCCCCACATGCTCCCGCCGAAGGGGTACCGGATCGCGTTCTTCCTGCGCTCGAACAGCAACCTGTACGAAACCGTGGGCGCGTCGCGGCGGGTGCACTTCCGCTGGTTCGACCTGATGACGCCGCTCGATGAGGCCGTCGCGGGGCTGAACGCCTTCGCGCCGCACCTGCTGGTCGGGCCGCCGTCACTGCTGGCGATGCTGGCGGCGGAGCGGGAGCGAGGAGCGCTGCGCATCGCGCCGGAGCGTCTGGTGTCGGTGGCGGAGGTGCTGGAGCCGCAGGAGCGGGCGCGCCTGGAGGCGGCGTTCGGGGTGCCAGTGGGTCAGGTCTACCAGTGTACCGAGGGGTTCCTGGCGGCGACCTGCCCGGCGGGGCGGCTGCACACACAGGAGGACGTGGTGGCGCTTCAGTACGAGTCGGCGGACGCGAACGACCCGGCGCGGGTGACGCCGGTGGTCACGGACCTGTGGCGGCGTGCGCAGCCGATCGTCCGTTACCGCCTGGGCGACGTCCTGCGACTCTCGGGCGAGACCTGCCCCTGCGGGTGCGCGTGGCAGGTAATCGCTGCGGTCGAAGGCCGCGCCGACGACGTGTGCCGCTTCGTCGGAACCGGGGGGGAACTGCGAGCGTTCTTCCCGGACACGATCCGCCGCCTGGTGCTGCTGGCCGACGACCGGATTCGGGACTACGCTGCGGAGCAGGAGCGGCCGGGTTACCTGCGCCTGTACCTGGATGTGCCGGACGGCGCGCCGTTCGATGCCGTCACGGCGGCGGTGCGCGCGAGCGCGGAGGCGACCGTGGCGCAGTACGGGTGCCGCCCGCTCTGCCTGACGATCGAGCGCGGGCTGCCGTCCGTGCCGCCGGGGGCGAAGCGCCGCCGGGTCCGCTGCCTGTACACGAGCACATGAGCCGCGCCCGCCGCTTCGCCATCCTGGCGCTCGGGTCCCGGGGGGACGTGCAGCCGTTCGTGGCGCTCGGAAAGGGACTCCTGGCGGCGGGGCACGCCGGGGTCACCGTGGCCGCGGCGGAGGACTACGAGCCGCTGGTGCGGGAGCACGGCCTGGACTTCGCGCCCCTGGTGGGGCGCATCGCGGACCTGATGGACCGTGACCTGGCGTACCGGGTGCTGGACGCCGGGGGCAACCCGCTCCCCTTCGCGCGCCGCACGCTGGAAACGGTCGGCCCGATGGTGGAGCGCCTGGTGGCGGACAGCCTGGACGCCTGCCGGGGCGCGGACGCCCTGATCGTCTCGACCCTCGGGCAGCACCCCGGCGAGACGGCGGCAGAGGTCCTGGGCGGCCTGCCGATCATCGCCACGCACTTCCACCCCTACGCCCCGACGCGAGCGCACCCGCACATGTTCTTCCCCCCGCTCCCGGGACGCGGGGCGGGCTCGTACCACCGGATCACGCATGCCCTCGGGGAGCAGGGGTTCCGGCAGCTATTGCGCCCGGGCCTGAACCGGGCGCGGCGGCGTCTCGGTCTGCGCCCGCTCTCGGCCGCAGAGCAGTACCGGCGGATGCGGGACTCGTTCGTGCGCGGCGTTCACCTGCACGCCTACAGCCCGGCGCTCGCGCCGCCGCCCCCGGACTGGGACCCGCGCCTCCACCACGTCACGGGCTACTGGCCCCTGCCCCGGCCCGCGGACTGGCGCCCTCCGCCCGCGCTGGCGGCGTTTCTGGAGTCCGGCCCGCCGCCGGTGTACGTCGGGTTCGGCAGCATCCTCGCCGGGCGCGACCCGAACCGGGTGACGGCGGCCATCGCGGAGGCGCTGGCACGGGTGGGGGCGCGGGGCGTCCTGTACCGCGGCTGGGGGGACGTCGGCAACATCCCCCTGCCGGAGACGGTGCATGTGACCGAGGGGGCGTACCACGACTGGCTGTTCCCGCGCTGCCGGGCGGTGGTCCACCATGGGGGCGCGGGCACCGCGGCGGCGGCCCTGCGCGCGGGCGTCCCGGCGGTCGCGGTGCCGTTCTTCGGCGACCAGCGGTTCTGGGCGCGCCGCCTCGAAGCCTTGGGCGCGGGCGTCGCCCTTCCCCGTTCGCGCCTGACCGCCGATACCCTTGCCAAAGCCCTCTCCCGCATCCTGGAAAATGACAGCGCGCGGGAGGGCGCCGCCGCCCTCGGCCGCGCCCTCGGTGAAGAGGAGGGCGTAGCGCGGGCGGTGCGGATTCTCGAAGATGTGCTGGACGTGCCTTGAGGTTCAGGGGGATGTGGCGGCAGCCCCTTCGGAGCGCGGCGGGTGTTCAAGCGCCACGGACTTCTTGTCGAGATAGAAGCGCCAAATGTCCCGCCAGCCGCCGACGTCTCTCAGCATTCCACGCAGGGTCGCACCGCGCGACGAGGAGCCCCGCTCGATGCGGAATGCGGAGGCGGTCTGCCCGTCTTTCCCGTGAAGCGCCGCGCCCAGCGCCGCCCGCTGCACCCCGGTCATCTGGGAGATCGGCAGGCCCTGCGATCGGTAGGCCAGAGACATTTGCGTGCCGGTCAGTTGCCCCAGGAAACGGAGTGGACCAAGGAGAGGCTTCACATCGACAGGAGGCTCCAACGGCATCCGGGCGAGCATCTCCTGCTGCCCTTCCGCCAGTTTCGCCGCCTCGATGAGGTCTTCGATCTGGTACGGCGCGCCCGTTTTCGCCCGTCCCCGCAACCGCGCCAGAAGCGCCTCGGGGACAAGATTCGGCCGCTCCAGGAACCACACCCGGCTCCACAGAAAATACGTATCCCCCGGCGGACCACGCTATATTTGTAGGCGTTCGCGATCTCGTTCAGCAAGACGCTCAGTTTCCCCTGGGAGGCGAAGCGCGCCCTCATACGCCTGAAGGTGGGGAACTTCTCGCAGTAGATGTTGACACGCGCGGCGCCTGCCAGCAGTCGCAGACGCGTGGTCAGGTCGTCCGGGTACTCCTCTTTCTCCAGAGCCTCTGCAATATCCACCGTGGCAGACGGCTCGCTTTCATCCAGCAGTCGAGTCTGACTGTGTTTTGAATCGATCAGAATACCTAAGGGGTCCATGATCCTGCCGGTACGGTGACTCTGCCGCAGGGGAAAAGTATCTGCCTGTAGTACGAAGGTGCCAGGTGTGTCTTGCGACGGTTGAAAAGTCAGCATTAAGGACAGCGGACTGCTTGCCTCGAGTCCCCCCGGCAGTTTGATGTTTGGATTCTGTTCTTTCGCTTTCCGAGCCGCCTCTACTTGCTGGTTAACGTTGTCCACCAGTCTGCTCGCCCACTCCGAAGATATCCGCGTTAAGGGGATCGTGAGGCTTCCTGTTTGAATCAGGGATTCCGTCTCGCCGCTGTTCAACGTCAGGAGGGATTCGGCAGTCATTTCGTCCAGGTGCAGATCGGCGGCCTCGAAGAAGGGAGATTGCGCCCGGGCAGCGGCATTCTCGCGGTTCCTACCGGCCAGCAGAGCAGCATCACGGAATTCGCGCAGCCAGTCCGCCGCAAGGCGGTACAGCTCACGAGGCATCCCCTTCTCGTTATTTCTGGACTCTGCCGAACGGGTCAGTTCGTATGTCTGCCGTGGCTCCGTTGTGACAGGCTCCCAGTGGAACCCGGCAGACGTGTCTCCGTGGTCGAAAAGGAACGCGAGGTCCTTCTGAAACGCTTCGGGGTTCTTGTTGTGGAGGAAGATGTCCACGCGGTAATCGCCGATGTCCGCTTCGGCTCTCAGCACCCTGTCGGCTTCCCCGGAAACCCGCCGCAGCAGGGTGGAGACGGCGATGCCTTCCGCGGAGAGGGAGAGCACTCTCGGCCTCGGGTGCAAGACCGTCTGGCCTTCCGCGGGCGCCGGCACGGCCGGCGGAGCCCATGAGAAGGCGCAGACCAGCATGAGCGCCGGGACGAACAAAACGAGCCTCACGACTTGCCTCCTCGGGCCAGTGTACTTCGCGATGCCCTTGAACCTCCTCAGAACCTCCGGTGACACATCTCCACTCAGGACATGGCGGCCGCCGCCGGACCCGCCGGGGCATCCTCCGCGCGCAGGTAGTGTACCTGCTCCGGGGTCAGCGCGATGTCGGCCGCCCCCACCGCCTCCGCCAGATTTTCCTGCTTCGTGGTGCCGAAGAGGGGTATGGTCAGCGGCTCCTGGTGGCGGAGCCACGCCAGCGCGACCTGGTTCGGGGTGACGCCCAACTGGGCGGCGAGTTCGCGGGCGCGCGCCCGGCGCGTGCGGCTGAGCGGATTGTCGTACAGGTCGTTCGCGCGCTCGTTGCCGGCCATGTACCCCCCGGCGTTCGCCGAATAGGCCACCACGGGAAGGCCGGCGCCGGCGTACCGCCGGGCCGCCGCGTCGGTCACGCGGCGGACCGTCGGGTCCGCGGCCCCCGGCTCCCAGTTCGGCACCGCGAGGCTCCACTGCACCTGCGAGACCGCGAAGCCCTGGAGCCCGCGCTCCGCGGCGTAGGCGTTCGCCGCGGCGACGCGCTCCGGGGACCAGTTGCTCGCCCCCAGGCAGCGAACGCGCCCCGCCCGCACCTCGGCGTTCAGCATCTCCACCACGTCCGCCACGGGCACGCGGGCGTCGTCCCGATGGAGGTAGAACAGCTCCAGACAGTCGCGCTCCAGCCGCTCCAGGCTGTCGGAGATGTCGCGGGTCACCACCTCCGGCGAAAGGTAGTGCTCCGAGCGCGGGTAGCGGTCGCCGTCCGGCGGGTGCCCGCCCTTGGTCGCCACGATCGCTTCGCCGCCCCGCGTGCCCAGCGCCCGCAGGCAGCGCGCGACCTCGCGCTCGCTCGACCCACTCCCGCCGCCGGGCACCCAGAAGGCGTAGCAGTGGGCGGTGTCCAGGAAGTTCCCCCCCGCATCCAGAAACGCCCCGATCAGGCGCTCGGCGTCTGCGCCCTTGACCGCCGTGCCGACATCGGCCGTGCCCAGACAGAACTCGGACACGGTCAACCCCGTACCGGTTAGCATGACCTGCTTCATGGTCGTCAGAGTAGCACGAACCGCCGCGAACGTGCAAACCCCTCGCGGCGCCTCCGTGTGCTACAATGCGGCAGATGTTACGAAAAGGCTACGTCCAGCAGCAGGTCGAGCGACTGGGGTCTTCGCTCGCGCACATCCTGGGTCTGAAGGGTGATGGCTCCACCGAGGCAGCACGGGAAGCGGTGCAGCGAGCGAGCAAAGAGTTGACCAACATGGACCTGGAGGTGCTGGCAGCACTCCCGGACCCCACCATGATGAGCCTGTTTGGTCTGGGCAGCGCGGTGGACCCGGCCCGCGCCTATGCGGCGGGGATGCTGCTAATGGAGCAGGCAGACCTGGTGGACGATCCCGCCCCACGGCGGCGTAAGGCTCTGCTACTGCTCACGGAGGCGATGCTGCACGAGTCTTCCCTGCGCACGGACGACACCCGAGCGCGCGTGGCGGCGCTGATCGAAAAGGTGGGCGCGGAGGGCCATTTGACCGCCCCGGTACGCTATCACCTGCTGCGCTACTTCGAGGGCATCGGCGACTTCGCGAAGGCGGAGGATCAGATCTACGCGGTAGAGGAGATGGGCGACCCCAAGGCGCGGGAAACGGCGCTGTGGCTCTACAACCGCCTGAGCCGCCTGCCGGACGCCCTGCTCATCCGCGGCGGCCTTTCCCGCGAAGAGGTGGACGAGGAGTTGGCCCGCTGGCAACAGCAGGGTTAGACAGGATACGGAGCGGAGCGGGCCGGGGCAATTTGCCCCGGCCCGCTCCGATGGTGTGCCTCCCGTGTTCTCTCGTCCGGCGGGCGCGCCTTATGCTTCTGCGGCGGACGCACCGGCAGACTTGTCGTACTGGATAATGCCGCCGGTGACTCCCTCGGTGTCGGTGAAGTACGCGACGTAGCCGACGCCGGGGATCGGCGTCCGGGGCATCACGATCTTGCCGCCCGCAGCCTCGATCTTCGCCACGGCCGCGTCCACGTCCGGCACATCGATGGTGTTCACCGGGGTCTTCGGGGCGAACCCCTGCTCGCAGGCGGGCTTCATCAGAGCGCCATTGATTCCGGGGCTGTCCTCGCCGGTCCTAACGAGCCAGTAGTCCGCCGGACCATCCCATTTATGGATCTGCCAGCCGAAGACATCGGCATAGAACCGGGCGGCGCGTGCGGGGTCTTCTGCGGGAAGCTCGAAATGTACGACACGGGGCATGTGGAAAACCTGCTTTCTGCCGCGCGGGTGGGAGTAGGTAGGCGGCGCGGCGGCGCATGCCGACCACTCCCGGAGGGAGGCGGGGGGCGGAAAGCAAGGGCAAACAACTTTTTTTCGGGACTGCGGCCGGTTTGACAGGGGCTCCCGGCCGGCCGTATAATCCGGGTACGCGTGCGTCGTCACCCGGGGAGGGGTGAGCGGAATGGTATCGCAACCGCCTTGAAAGCGGTCTCAGGTGTGAAAGCCTGTGCGGGTTCGAGTCCTGTCCCCTCCGCCATTTTCGACGCTGCGAGCGCGGCCCCGGGAGCACCCGTTGCTCCCGGGGCCGTCGCCGTTCAGGACGCCGAGAAGCGGCTCTGGAACGCGGCGATGGCCTCGTTCAGCGCGCGGACGCCCCCGGGGATGTCGCGGTCCGTCTCATCGGGAATCAGATCGGCCAGCGCCTCCACCTCCGGTTGCATTGCCTCGAAGGCGTCGTTCGCCTCTTCCTCGGTGGCGAATCGCTGTACATGGAGCATCCATCCGCCGTACAGGGTCGCGGTCACCGTAAACGGCAGGTCTTCGGAGCCGGGCGGCTCCTGCTCCAGAGTGAGGCGGGCGTCGGCATACTCCGGGTCGTCCACGGCGCCGAACTCCTCGTCGCGACGGACCACGCCGCCGCCCGGCCCCGTCTGTCCCAGCGTCACGCCCCCCTCGTAGGGGTACCAGTCCACCTCGATCAGTTCGTCGTCGCTCATCCCCTCTATCGTACACGCGTTCGTGCGGGCGAGTCAACGCCCGCGAAAAGCAGGCGGCGCTATCGGGAGCGTGAAGGCAGGGCGGACCGGTATAATAGGCGAGTAAAGGATGCCCGCCGTCGTGCGACGACCTGCCGCGCGGGCGAAGAAGGAGAGGGCAATGTCGAATCCCGTTCTTTCCGAAAGGACGTTCGAGAACGTCGTTCCGGCACAGACAGCGGGCACCATGACGCTGGTGGGGACCGCGCGCAAGGCACTGATTCTGCTGGCGCTGATCGTGGCAGGCGCGGCGTTCACCTGGACCAAGATCCTGGAGCCGGGCGGTGCGGGCCTGGCGATGGGCCTCACCTGGGGCGGCCTGCTGGGCGGTCTCATTGTGAGCCTGGTAATCTCGTTCAAGCCGAACACTGCGCCATACCTGGCGCCGGTGTACGCCGTCCTGGAGGGCCTGTTCCTCGGAGCAATCTCGGCGATCCTGAACCAGCAGTACCGGGGCATCGTGCCGCAGGCGGTGGCGATCACCTTCGCCACGGCGGGAATTATGTTCCTGCTGTATCAGAGCGGCATCATCAAGGTGACGCAGAAGTTCATGATGGGGGTGGTGGCGGCGACTGGCGCCATCGCACTGGTGTACCTGGTCAACCTGCTGATGCGGGCGTTCGGTATGACCGCGTTCTCGAACTTCCTGTGGAGTTCGTCGCCGCTCTCCATCGGCATCAGCGTGGTCGTGACGATCGTCGCTGCCCTGAACCTGATTCTGGACTTCGACCTGATTGACAAGGGCGTGCGCGCCCGGGCCCCGAAGTTCATGGAGTGGTATGGGGCCTTTGGCCTCATGGTGACGCTGGTCTGGCTGTACTTAGAGATCCTGCGCCTCCTGGCCAAACTCCAGAGCCGCGACTGACGCAACCGCCTGAAAATCCGCGAAGCGGGGTGTCCCAAGAAAGCAGGGACACCCCGCTTTTTTACTTGCCCCCCCCCCCCTCACCCGACCATGTGCTATCATGCCCGCCATATTGCAGTCTTCCTTCAATGATGATGCGACGGTGCCGCTGCTCTTTCAACCTGAATTCTGGGCAGAAAGGAGCGACACATGCGTCGTCTACAGCAGAACCATCGGAGCCTCCTCGTCCTCGCAGCCCTCGTTTTTGCCCTCGCCGCACCTGCCGCCCGTGCAACCGACTACCTGGAAAATGAGCCGAACAACGATTTCCCGCCCACGTTCCTTCCAGGGAATCCGACGTTCCTATCCGGCGACCGCCTGTTGGGTTCGATCACTTCCGGCGACATAGACAGCCACTACATAACATTCGCCGGCCCTGAGGCACCGGGACTCTACCGCTACACCTTCGACCTTCTGACCTCCAGCAGCGGGAGCAATGGCCGAGACAGTCTGCTCGACATCTACGACGCGAGCGAGAACGGATTTTATCTCGTCCGCAGCGATGACTTTCCGGGCCAGGAACCTGCCAGCCGCATCATCTTCGACCAGTTTCACTCCAGCACCGCTAACACCGTGTTTGGAGTAGACGTTTTTGGCTTCGCCAGCACGGATATCTTCGATTACCAGCTGACCATCTCGCGGATTGCCCCCCCGTGAGTGCGTTGGGTGTTCTCGGCGAGGGTCTCACCTCTGCCACCAACCCAACCCCGCCGGGCGCGGGAACCTGGTATTCCTTCACCCTGGGCACAGCAGGAACCCTGACGGCGGATACGCTTGGCTCCCTCAATGACGACACCGAGATCGCGCTCTTTGATGCTGCCGGCAACACGCTCATCGCCAATGATGACGGGTTCGACGACGGCTACCTCTCTCAGTTCTCGATCGCCCTGGGTGCAGGTGACTACTACCTCGCGGTCGGGCCGTACAACTCGCGTTACAACTGGGACCCGACAACGGACTCCCAGATAGGATGGGAGCGAAACGGCTTCTCCGGCGGCGGGGACGCCTTCGTTTTCAACAATCAGCAGCCTCACACCCTGAACCAGACGTTCAATGCGACTGCAACGGTACCGGAGCCATCCACGTTTGCTCTAATGGGACTCGGCCTGCTGGGCGGTACGGTCGTAACGCGCCGACGGCGCAACTTACGGTCCTGCCCCATCCTTTCTGCCCACTACTTCCCTCCGTCTGCGGCCCGGTGTGGAGACTGTCGCTTGACAGCCCCTGCACCGGGCCGTACAATTTTGAGGTTATCCCCCACGCACAGACAAGGAGTTTCCCGGCATGTCCGGCCACAGCAAATGGCATAACATACGGCTGCGCAAGGGCAAGCAGGACGCCGAGCGCAGCAAGTCGTTTACCAAACTCACCAAGGAAATTATTGTTGCGGCGAAGAATGGCGGCGGCAACCCGGACGCCAACATCCGCCTGCGGACCGCCATCGAGGCGGCGCGCAAGGCGTCGATGCCGAACGACAACATTAAGCGCGCCATCCAGCGCGGCACCGGCGAGTTGGAAGGCGTCAGCTACGAGGAGTTGACCTACGAAGGGTACGGCCCCGGCGGCGTTGCCATCATGGTCAACTGCCTGACCGACAACAAGAACCGCACCGTGCCCGACGTACGCTCCATCTTCAGCAAGAACGGTGGTCGCATGGGCGAGTCCGGAAGCGTCTCGTACCTGTTCAACCCGGTGGGCCTGATCCAGATCGAGCCGGGTGTCACCACCGAGGACACGCTGATGGAGGTCGTTCTGGACGCAGGCGCCGAGGATGTGCAGCCGACCGACGACGGCGGGTTCGAGGTCACCACCTCGTTCGAGGGCTTTACCGCCGTTCGGGACGCGCTGGACGCGGCGAAGATCGCCTACTCCTCCGCCGAGACCACGATGGTCCCCACCACCACCGTCTCGGTCGAGGGTAAGGAGGCCGCCCAGGTACTGCGCCTGATTGACACCCTGGAGGAGCACGACGACGTTCAGAACGTCTACGCGAACGTCGAGATCTCCGAAGAGGACGCCCTGGCCGCCGCGTAACGCGCGATTTGGCAGTCGGCCGAAGGAAACCACGGCGACGTGCGGGAAACGAGGAGCGGGAAACTTTTCCCGCGGAATCTCCGTTTCCCCATTGTCTCCGTGGTTTTTTTTACGTCTTCGGGAGGTCGCATGGCTCGATGGCTCGCGCAGGCAGCAGTGGTGGCGATTCTGGTCGCGCTCGGTGCGGCGACTGGAGCGGCCCATGCCGCTCCGCCGAGTATCGACCTTAAGCCCGCCTTCGGCACCACGCTGACGCCCGGGCGGTGGCAGCCGATGACCGTGACCCTGACCAACCCCGATGACGGTCAGGCACTGATCGGCGAGGCGCAGGTCGTGGTGGAAGACCCGTATACCGCGCAGCCGATCGCTTTCTACGCCCGCCGGGTGGCACTGCCGGCTGGCGCAGCGACGGCGGAAACGACGTTCCAGATATTTGTGCCGGAGAGCACGCCCCCGGACCTCGTGGTTAACCTCCTGCGCGCGCCCGGGGCCGCCGGCAGCAACCGTGGCGACGCGGACGTGGTGACGCGCCGCCGGTTCGACAAGCTCCCCATGCACCCCGAGGGGCTGCGGGTTCTGGCCGTGTCTCCGATTCCGGATGCGCTGGCGTACCTGGAGGGGACACATCTGCCGGTCTACCGCGACGGCCGCACCCTTCAGCCCGCCCTTCCCCAGGCAAGCGGCGCGGCGCGGCGACGCACCAGCGGAAGCGGCGGGCCGGATATAGCGCCGGGCGTGGTGCAGACCCAGGCGGTCACGGAGCCGGGCCGCCTGCCAGACCGGGCTGTGGGATATGACAGCATCTCCCTCGTCTACCTCGCCGCTCTCCCGCCGGATGCCTTCTCGGACGCTCAGACCGCCGCGCTGAAGCAGTACGCCGAAGCGGGGGGGCTGGTGGTCTTCGGGCAGCGAGGCGATCGGCTGCGGCGAGACGAGCGCTTCCGGGCCTTCGCGCCCGCGCTGGCTCCGGGCGCCCCGGCAGCGTGGCGGCGAGTGGGTCGGGGGTGGGCGGTCACGATTGCCGAGGACGTTACCGCGCCGGACTTCGCGGCTCGCCCCGCCGAGGCGAAACGGTTCTGGGAGCGGCTGGCACTGCGGGCGGTGGCGCCGCCGCGGATCGGCGCCTACCTGGAGACTGGCGACTCCTGGTATGCCTCGTCCTTCGCGGATGCGGCAGTCTTTGCACCGGGTCTGCGCGCGCCCTCTCCCACCTGGTTCGGCGGGTTTATGGTTGCCTATGTGCTGCTGGTCGCCCCGGTGAACTACTTCGTGCTGAAGCGGCTGGGGCGGCGGGAGTGGACCTGGGTCACGGTCCCCCTGCTCGTCGCGGCGTTCTCCTACGGGGCGTACCGCATCGGGTTTGCAACCAAGGGGACCACACTCTACCAGAACGTCGCGTCCCTGGTCGAGATGGGCCCGGACTCCGGAGCGGCGTCCGTGCTCTCCTACGTCGGCCTCTTCTCCCCCCGGCGTACCCGCTACGACGTGCGCGCGGAGGCCAGCGACGCCCTGGTCTTCGAACCACAGGGGCGCCGACGCTACTCCAGCAGCGGCAACGCGGCTCAGACATTCAGCCCGCTGATGGTGGATGAGGACGCCCCACCCGGCTCGGAGGCGCGCGGCGCGGACGTCCCGATGTGGGCGATGCGGGTCTTCGGAGTCCGCACCGGCTCTCTGTCGTTGGGTGAGGGCGTACGCATCCGGGTCCGCCAGGAGGGCAAGTGGCTGATCGGCACGGTGGAGAACCGAACCGGGCGCACTCTGGAGGAGGTGAGCCTCTTCGGGCAGGGAGGCAGTCAGAAGCTGGGCACGCTCGCCCCCGGCCAGACGGTCCGTGTCCGGTACGCCTGCGATCCCAGCGCCGAGCAGCTCCGCCTGGAATCCCCCCTCGTACATACCGCGCTCCAGCGCCGCTCCCAGCGGCAATCCTCCAGTCCGGCGGCAACGTCGCCCAAAGAGCGCACGGCCCGCCTGCGCTCCGCGATGCAGGAGCGCATGACCTTCTCGGTCGGCCAGATTATTGAGGAGCTGCGGGTGCGCGAGTGGAGCGCTCGTCAATCCCGCCTGGTCCGGGAAGTCGGCGCGCCGTCCGCCGTGCTCCCGCCCCCCGAGGTCACTCTGTCTGCCTGGAACGCCGACCCACTGCAGCCGGTACGTGTGGACGGCAAGGTTGTCGCCGACGGCGCGCACCTGAACCTGATCCTGGTCCGCGCCCCTGTCGCCCCGTAAGGGTCTGGTGAATCGCCCGTTTCAGGCGGGGCCGGCTGCCCGGGGCTGCAACACGAGTGCCAGCAGGAGGCGCGCTGCCAGAACGCCGAGGGCGGCGGCGGCGAGACCGAGGGCGCAGCTTCCAAGCAGATAGGCTGCGGCAAGCGCAAACTGCTGCCGCCCCTGCTGGAGGAGGGACAGCGACTCGAACGCGAACGTCGAGAAGGTCGTGAACGCTCCCAGAAAGCCGACAGCGATCAGGAGGCGGGCGTTGTCGCTCCAGGTAAGACTCATCGCCAGGGTGGCGAACAGCCCCAGCAGGAAACTTCCCGCCACGTTGATAAGCAGCGTTCCGGAGGGAAACTCCGTCCCCCACCGCTGCGCGGCCCAGTTCCCCACCAGGTAGCGCGCGTTCGCCCCGAGAAACCCGCCGATGCCGATGATGAGATACTTCACACCTGCTCCCCCGGAGAAGCTTCGGCAGAGCCAGCGCGAAACTCCTCCGCGCCGGCCCGGCTGTGCTACATCCCGTCCTTGAGCCAGGCCGGAATAGGCCAGACGCAGTCCTGCTCCACAACCACCGTGGTGCCCTCCGGGCTGGTGAACAGGTAGACCCTGTCAGCGCACTTGAGCATGAGCCAGAATCCCTGGCCGAACCCGCCGGTCGTCCATCCGCGCTCAATGGCCCGGTGGATCAGGTGCTCCGCGATGCCCTCGCCCTGGTCCTCGATCCAGACCTGAATCACGCCCGCTGCCGGGTCAGCGTGGACACGCCCCGTCCCCCCGCCGGCGTGCCGCACTGCGTTCATCGCGGCCTCATGGGTCGCCGTTTCCAGGTCGTGGATGCGGTCCTTCTCGTAGTGCAGTTCCCGGGCGACCTGCTCGACCTGCCGGCGCAGGACGCGCAGGGACGCCGGGTTCAACTCAACGGGTTCCGTGGCCGGCGCCATGCGCTCCGGCAGGTCGGTCGCCGTGTCGCACAGGCGCAGGCGCCCTTCGGTCAGGCCAAACAGCATCTCCCGCAGAAACGCGCGGTGGCGCTTGGCGGCCTCCTGCTCCCCTCGGCGCAGGCGGGCGTTCTCAATGGTCAGCCACATCCTCTGGGCCACGGTCTCCAGCAGCTCCACATCGTCCGACGCCCAGTCGCGCGGCACATCGCACATCTGCGCCGAGAAGACGGCGACCCAGCGCCCTTCCCGCAGCAGCGGCACGGTGACGCTCGCGCGCACGTTCGGCCCCACCGCGGGCGCGGTGGACGGCGGGCGGTCCCGGTGGACCACTGTCCGCCCCGCCCGCAGCTTCTCTAACTCCTCGCCCGCCCAGTAGGTGAGGGGCCACACCCCGGCGGCCGAGGAGACGCCCGGGTGGTCCGGGTTTACGAAATCCCGGTGGACCGTCAGAGTGCCCCCCGTCGCGTCAACGTCCGCGAACAGGTAGCGCGACAGCCCCAGGAACGGCCCCACCAGGCCGACCGTCTCCCCGACCACGGCGTCGGGGTCCAGAAGCAGACGCGTCCGCTCCGAAAGGTCGGCGAGCAGGCGCTCACGCAGTTCGGCCTCGCGCTGCTCCGTGACGTCCTGATTCGCCCCGATCCACTCCATGATCTCCCCGCGCTCATCCAGAATCGGCGCCGCGCGCGCTATCGTGTGCCGGTACGAGCCGTCCCGGAAGCGCAGGCGGTAGCCGCATTCGTAGACGCTCTTGCTCTCCAGAGCCGCGCGCCACTCGCTCTGGGCGTGCGTGCGGTCCTCCGGATGGATAGCGTCCATCCAGCCCCATCCGCAGTACTCCGCCTCGGTCTGCCCGGTAAAGGCCTCCCAGTGCGGGGCGGGACTTGCCATTGTCCCGTCGGCCCCGGTCCACCACACGATCTGGTTGGTCGCAAGCGTCAGGAGGCGGTAGCGCTCTTCCGAGATACGCAGCGCTGTGGCGGACGCCCGGATACCGCTCTCCGCCTCTCGCTCCTCTGTGACATCCCGGGCCATGCCGTAGACGCCCACCGTGCGCTTGTTCACGACCTTCGGGACGCTGGTGACGCTCAGCACGACGTAGTGCCCATTCCGGTGGCGGAGCGTGACCTCGAAGTCCTGCGGCTCTCCGGCCACTGTCCGCCGAAAGTGCCTCAAGGCGCGCCGCTGGTCTTCGCGCACCACGAAGGACAGAAGCGACGACCGGCGCAATTCGTCCGCGCTGTAGCCCAGCACACGTTCGCAGACGGCGTTGGCCGATACGAGATCGCCCTCCAGGCTGAGCGAAAAAACGGCGTCGGAGTTGCGGTCGTACAGAGAGCGATAGCGCTGTTCACTCTCCTCCAGACGCCGCATCCTCTCCTTACGGTCCGTGATATCCGCCACGGTTCCAACGATGCGTGTGGACACGCCAGCGGTTTCATCGGGCAGGTGCCGCCCGCTCGCCTCGATCCAGCGTACAGCGGAGTCTCCCCCGCGCACGATGCGGCATTCGAACCGCCAGTCCGTGCCGGTTGCCAGCGCCTGACCATAGCGTGCATCCACGTGTGCGCGGTCCTCAGGGTACACATGGCTCAGAAACCGCTCATAGTTCCACTCGGCCGCGGGCGTATCGAACCCGAAGATGCGGTCGTAGCGGGGCGAGCGGGTAATCGTGCCACTCAGCGTGTCCAGGTCCCAGTAGCCCAGCCCCGCCGCCTCAATGGCAAACGCCGCCATCCGGTCCCAGGGCTCCGCATCCCCCGGCCCCACCGTCGGCACAGCCCTCACCTCGGCACGCTCCGACGATTCGGACACGGCCCCGCCGCTCCCCCCGGCGCCGGGGCGCACCGGCCGCCCCGTGCGGCGGGCCAGGAGCAGGCAGACGTCATCCTGGGGCCGGCCGCCCGCGAACGCCTTGGCGGTGGCAACCACCGACTCGCTCATCGCTTCTATGTTGGCATGACGCTCCGCGGCGCCGCGTGCGGCCTCCACCAGCCCCTCGTAGCCGAAGAATCTGCGGTCCTGACTGCGCGCCTCGGTGACACCATCGGTCGCCAGGACCAGGATGTCGCCTTCGCCAAGCCGGAGGGTCTGGGCGGTGTACTCCGCCCCGGTGTCCATGCCGAGCAGCAGTCCCCTGGCCTCGATGATCTCGGGCACGCCCCCGCTTCGAATGACCAGAGGAGGCTCCATCCCCGCCGCCGCGATATCTGTGTCCCCGGTCTCGGTGTTCACCACCGCCACAGAGATGCAGACCAGCGCATTCCTTTCTCGCCCGTCCAGGCGCTGCGAGTCCATCAGGAAGTTGTTCAGCCGGTGCAGCGCGGGGGTCGGGTGCCCATACTCGCGCATCAGGACGCGCAGGGCGTACTTCACCTCGGCGGTGTGACGGGCCGCGACCAGTCCCTTCCCGGTGACGTCGCCAATCACCAGGGCGACCCGGTCCTCCGCGATGGCGAAGGCGTCGTAAAAGTCGCCGCCGAACTGCGCCTCGTCCCAGGCGGGCTCGTACTGCGTGGCGATCTCCAGGCCGTAGATGGCCGAGGTCGGCGGCGTCAGCAAAAGGGCACGCTGCAGGGTGTCCGCGATGCGCTGTTGCTGGGCGAGCAGAGCGTCCCGCTCCGCCTCGGCCTCCTTGCGCATGGTGACGTCATTCTGGACGCCCACGAAGTGCGTCAGCCGCCCGTCCGCGTCGTGCACGGGCGAGAGCGACAGCTCGTTCCAGAAGGGGGTGCCGTCCTTGCGGTAGTTGAGCAGGACCACATGACACGGTCGCTCCTCGGCGATCGCCTTCCGAATCTCGGCGATCATCTCCGGGTCCGTGTCCTTGCCCTGGAGGAAGCGGCAGTTGCGTCCGTCAATCTCGTGCGCCGCATAGCCGCTGACACGCTCGAACGCCGGGTTGTGGTAAACGATGGGGTTGTCCGGCAGGTGCGGGTCGGTGACGACAATGCTCGTGACCGCGGCCGCGATGACGCGGTTGAGCAGCAGGAGCATGTCGTGGAGGGAAACCTCCTGCTCCTGCCGTGTCGGCACGCTGCCGTCGCCGCGGTCGGCGAGGGGGTGCTGCGCCCCCACGCCGACCGCGGCCGCTATCCCTCCGGTCGGTTCACTCCCGTGCGGCGCCGCGCTGACGCCGTCCCTGATTTCCTTGCCCAAGGTTCAGACGATCTCACCTTCTAATCACGCCGTGCCGTGTCAGCATTTTATCTGAATAACGCTCATTCTCCGGTGCGCTCCGGATGCCGTACCAAGCGACATACCATTCATTTACCCAGCGTCCGGCGCACTACAATCGGCCCTCCGCCGCCCCTCTCCTGGCTACCGCAACGATGTCCCGGCAGGTCAAAATCAGGCATGTTTTCTCCAAGCGACAGCATGGACGCGCCGTGACCGGACGTCTACAATATCAACAATTGTCTCTGTGCCTGGAGGATGTTCATGACGACGACTGTCGCTGCCACCGCACCGCCGCCCGCGGCCCCGCCCGCTGATCGCCGCCTGCGCACGGTGGGGGGCAAGTTCTACGAGCCGTACCGCGTTTCTGTGGCTGAGTACCGGACGTTCCGCGAGCAGGGCTTCCTGGTGGTGCGCGGCCTGGTGGACGCCGAAGACATCGCGGAGCTGCGTCAGCACACCGAGGATCTGATGCAGGGACGCCTGCCCGAGCAGAAGAGCAACCCGATGGGCGAGCGGGATCTGAGCAAGGAGACCGGCACCACGGCGCAGGGGCTGGAAGCGCCTCCCGAGCACCTGTCGCCGGAGGAGAAGGCGCAGTATTTCCTGCGCATCCACATGCTTCACCGGAAGCTGGAGCTGCACGAGCGCTATCTGCTCCACCCGCGCGTGCTGGATGTGCTGGAGGCAATCATGGGGCCGGACGTTCTGGCGATGCAGACCATGCTCTTCCTGAAGCCACCGGGCAAGCCGGGTCAGGGCTGGCACCAGGACTCCTACTACATCCCCACCCATCCGGACAGCCTCTGCGGCGCGTGGATCGCCGTGGACGACTGCGACGAGTTGAACGGCGCCATGTGGTTCGCGAAGGGCAGCCAGCACGAGCCGGTATACCCGCCCTCGTCCGGCTACGGCTACGGCGACCGCCGCCTCGCCGATATCCGCGAGGTGGGCGGGGTAAGCCACCCGGACGACCGGCACAACGATCTGGCGCGCATTGCGGACCGGTACGATCAGGTGCTGGTGAGCGCGAAGGCTGGCGATGTGGTCTTCTTTGGCGGACACATCCTGCACCGCTCCAAGACCAACTTCACCGCCGACCGTTACCGGCGGGCCTTTGTCAGCCACTACTGCAACGCCCGCTCGTTTACCCAGTGGACCGGCGGTCCCACGGACGGCCCGAACGCCGGCGCTATCGACCCGGAGACGAAGATGGCGAACGGTCTGCACATCCTGGCGCGCGGCGATTCGCACCTGCCGTTTGCGAAGCCACGGTTTGGGACGAACTGCGCCGCGATTCTGACGGCGGAGGAGCGGCGGGCGGCCACCGAGTTCGCCGCCCGCGCCATGGGCGACATGGACAGCGGCATGATGGGCATGGAGGACGCGGACCCGTACGCGACGGACGACCACGACGACGAACCCGCTGCGAACACGCCGCGCGGCCCCTACTCCCAGGCCCGCACCGCCGACGCTCTGCCGGCCGATGTCCCCCGCCCCACCGCTCTCATCACCACCCGGTAACGGCTGCGGGCCATCTCCTGCCTCAAAATAAAGGACGGCCCCGGCTTCCGCGAAGGAAGCCGGGGCCGTTTCCCTGCCCGATGTCGATGAGAGGGTGGGACAGGAAATCCGAAACGTCAGTCGGTGACCGGGATCGACATTACCTCCTCACGAGACACCTCCCAGTGCTCGGGCGCCCGCCAGAGCGCGGACAGGATGAGCTGCTTCAGGAAGATGAACTCCTTGGGCAGGCGGTCGTAGAGTTTGTTGAACAGGTCGTCGTGCGACGAGATCTCCTGCTGCCAGATGTCCCGATCCACGGACATGAGCGTGCGGAACTGCTCCTTGGTGAAGTCCAGGCCGCGCCAGTCGATGTCCTCATAGCGGGGCATCCAGCCGATCGGGCTTTCGATACCGATCGCCCGGCCGCGGGCACGCTCCACTATCCACTTCAGCACGCGCATATTATCGCCGAAGCCGGGCCACAGGAAGTTGCCTTCGGCGTCCTTGCGGAACCAGTTGACGCTGAAGATGCGCGGCGGGTCCGGGATCATACGCCCGAAGTTGAGCCAGTGATTGAAGTAGCTGGCCATGTGGTAGCCGCAGAAGGGCAGCATGGCGAACGGGTCGCGGCGGACCACGCCAATGGTGCCCGCCGCCGCCGCCGTCATCTCAGAGCCCATGGTCGCCGCGGCGTAGACGCCGTAGTTCCAGTTGAATGCCTGGTAGACCAGCGGCACCGCCGCGCTGCGCCGGCCGCCGAAGATGAAGGCGGAGATGGGCACGCCCTTCGGGTTGTCGTACTCCGGGTCCACGCAGGGGCACTGGCTGATCGGCGCGGTGAAGCGGGCGTTGGCGTGCGCCGCGGGGCGCCCACAGTCGGGCGTCCAGTCCTTGCCGGTCCAGTCGATCAGGTGCGCGGGCGGCTCCTTGGTCATACCCTCCCACCACACATCGCCGTCGTCGGTCAGGGCGACGTTGGTGAAGATGGTGTTCTCGCGCATGCTCGCCATCGCGTTCGGGTTCGACTTCTCGCTGGTGCCGGGCGCCACGCCAAAGAAGCCGGCCTCCGGGTTGATGGCGTAGAGTTTGCCATCCTGCCCGGGCTTGATCCAGGCGATGTCGTCGCCGATGGTCGTAACCTTCCACCCCTCCTCCTGGAACGGCTTCGGGGGGATGAGCATGGCGAAGTTGGTCTTGCCGCAGGCGGAGGGGAAGGCGGCGGCGACATACGTCTTCTGCCCCTTCGGGTCCTCCACGCCCAGAATCAGCATGTGCTCGGCCAGCCAGCCCTGGTTGCGGCCCATAACCGAGGCGATGCGCAGGGCGAAGCACTTCTTACCCAGCAGGGCGTTCCCGCCGTAGCCGGACCCGTACGACCAGATCGACGGCTCCTCGGGGAAGTGGACGATGTACTTTTCGTTGGGGTTACAGGGCCAGGGCACATCCTTCTGTCCCGGCGCCAGCGGCATGCCGACGGAGTGGACGCAGGGAACAAACTCATCGTCCTTCAGCGCCTCCAGGACCGCGCGGCCCATACGGGTCATAATCCGCATGCTGACCACGACGTAGGGGCTGTCCGTGATCTCCACGCCGATGTGGGCGATGGGAGAGCCAATCGGCCCCATGCTGAAGGGGATGACGTACATGGTGCGCCCGCGCATACAGCCGTCGAACAGGCGCTTGAGGGTCGCCTTCATCTCCTTGGGCGCGACCCAGTTGTTGGTGGGACCGGCGCTGTTCTTGCTGATGCTGCAAATATAGGTGCGGTCTTCGACCCGGGCGACGTCAGAAGCGTCCGAACGCGCGAGGAAACTGTTGGGGCGCTTCTCCGGATTCAGACGGATGAAGGTACCCGACTCCACCATCTGCTGGCAGAGCGCGTCGTACTCTTCCTGTGAGCCGTCGGCCCAATGGACGCGATCCGGCTTGCACAGCGCTACCATCTTCTCCACCCACGCCTTCAATTTCTCGTTCCGGACGTACTCCGGTGCGTTCATTATCCCGGTCCTCGTGTTCGTTGTCCTTGTGGTCGCCATTGTCACAGGTCGTTCCGAACCCCTTTCTTTGATTTCTTACACGTACAAGGATAGGCAATACTCGGGCCCTTGTAAAGTCCCGTCAAACACAATCCGTCCCCTGGGGGAGGAGTCTCCGCCGCCGGTTCCGACACGTGAAAGGCGTTATACTGAACCAGAAGCATCCGAAAACTGGAGAGGTCCATGCCCTACATCGAGAACCCGTTCCCGCCGGAGTCGCCGCTGCACGCCGTCGCGGAGACCCTGCTGGCACGCGCCACGCCGCCGCTGACCCCCATCCGCCCCTATGATCCCGAAATCGCCCGGCGCATCGGGGAGATGCGGGCGCGCGGCGCGGCGTCCTACAATGTGGCTGCCGCCCTGCACCTGATGAACGACGACCTGGACGGCGCGCATGTCCTGGTGCAGTCGCACGAGGACGACCTGACCGCGAACTACCTGCACCAGATTGTCCACCGGCGCGAAGGAGACTGGGGCAACACGCGCTACTGGGTGTCGCGCACCGGAAACCATCCGTTTTATGCCGACCTGGGCGCGGCGACGGGGCAGACCGTGTGGGACGCCCGCGCCATGGTGGACCGCAGCGAGAAGGCGGCGCGCGGAGGCAGCGCGGGCGAGACAGAGGCCGTGGCCGAACTCTCCTGGCGGGAGATGCAGGGACTCCTTGCCTGGTGCGTGGCGCAGGGCGCCTAGCAGAAGAGCTCCGCTCCCCCCCACTCACTACTCTACCGGATCGGACCGCGATAGCGCACCTCGGACCAGTCCCGCACGCCGACCACCGGCAGGTACGGAGCGAGCGCCCGCGCCTCGCCCGGGGTCCCGAGCGCCTGATAGACGAACCACACAGGCTTGCGCCCGTGGGGGTCGTCCCGGTCGTCCGGGAAGCGGCGCAGGCCGATGCGCAGACCGCCTTCGCCCCGGTTGTCCACCCAGTTGTGGTAGTGGAACACCTCCACGGAGTCCAGGGCGCGGTACTTATGCCAGGCGTAGGCCATGCCCGCCGCCTGGTCCCGCAGGGCGGTCTCCGAGTAGTCGCGCGAGTTTAGCCCCTGCTCGGAGAGGTGAACCGGGCGGATGCTCCGGCCCCGGAAGCGCATCCGCGGCAGCCGCACAAAGGCATCCAGCACCTCCAGGTTCTTGAAGGTGATCTTAGGCGTGTCGAACGAGAACGTGGGCTCGTGGTCCTCCCAAACGCGCGGTTCGAAGAGGTTCTGCGGGTACGGGTGGTAGGCGATCCCCCAGTCGAAGTCGCCCTCCGCGGTGGAGAGGCGCGCAAGCCACTCCAGCACCTCCCGGCCCGCGTAGTGGCGGGGCAGGACCATGGTCCAGTGGTGCTCCAGCGAGGCGAACGTCTTCGCGTTCGGGTCGTACTGACGCGCAATCAGGTGCGCCAGGCGCATGGACCGGTGGTACAGGTCCGTGTAGCGCAGCGCGCTCTTCTCGCCCGCGTTGGTCCACACCCACCCGGCGTTCACCTCGTTGTGCAGTATCCAGTGGTGGATACGGCCAAAGCGTCCGTCCGGGCGGCTGTAGCGCTCCGCCAGGAAGTTCAGTGCGGCGGCATAGGCCGCCACGCCCTCCGCCGTGGTCAGGTCCGGCATCACGAAGATGCCCGCCGGGTCGGCGTCCGGGTGGCTCAGGAGCCGCCCCACCTCCTTGTCCGGCGTGTTGCGCGCCTGACTGATCAGGAGGATCGCGGACACCACAATTCCGCGCTTCGCCGCCTCCAGAAACGTCCGGTCCCACTCTGCCACCTGGCGGTTGCTCACGTGCCAGGTTCGCCCGCCGTAGGCGTAGGGTGTGCGGTCCGGTCCGGGCGTCGTGAACAGCAGGCCGTTCAGCACCACATTCACGGTCGCCGCGGAGATGCCCAGGTCGTCCAGGTCGGAGAGGGGCCGCCCCGGGCCGAGCGCGCCAATCCCCTTCTTGTTGCGCGGCTTCATGGCGCGAAGGCCGCCCGCGCGCGCCGTCACGCTGTCCGCATAGCGCGCGTGGGAAAGAGGCTCGTAGCCGCCGCCCCCGCCGCTCCGCCGTCGCACCACCATCCAGCGGGACAGCAGGCGATCCAGGGCGCCCCCCTCGCGCCGCGCGACCGATGCCGAAAACCTCCCGCACCCCTCCACGGTCAGGGGCAGCGTCCACGGAAGATCGCCCGGGTCTGCCAGGTCGATGTGGATCGGGACCTCGGCCAGCAGAAGGCCGCCGCGCGCCCTCTCGGCCGCCGACACGCGCCCCTCGACGGCCACGCGCCGGTCGTCCACGGCTACCTTTGTCACGCGGCAGGGGTAGTCTTCCCGGGTCAGGTACGCGCGCAGGGCGGCGTCCCGCCGCCGCTCCGCCGCCTGCCGCGCCTCCCGGTCTCTGGCCAGGCGAAGCTCCTGCTCCGTTGGGGGCCGAAGCTGGAGATTACGCAGCCGGATGACCTTGCCGGGGTTGTCGCCGAAGTCGAGGCGCAGGGCGCGCAGTCCGGCGCCGTGCTTCTCCAGAAGGGGCTTCAGGTCGAGGGAGAACGTCGTCCACCCCTCACTACGAATCAGGCCCGCCCCCTTCTCGCTGGCAATCTCGCGCAGCGGGGGCACGAGGAAGACCTGGGTGGCATCGGTGCCGGTCGCGCTGAAGTATTCGAACGCCAGAACGTGATCGCGGCGGGGGTCCGGAGGAGCGGGCAGCGGTTCGGTAAAGGCGTAGGGGTCTGAGCCAGTGGTACGGACCTCGGTCACGCCCTCCTCCGGGAAGGAGAGCGTAAGGTCGTGACAGTTTGCCTCAGTGAGGCGGAGCGGAATCACGGGGCGCGGCGAGCCTCCTCATTACTTCTGCGGCTGCCGGTCAAAGTAGTCGGCGAGGCCGTAGACCCGGCGGTTCAGGGCGCGCATGTGGTCGATCAGCGGGGTGTAGGGCTCGAAACGCGTAGTAACCATGCCCTTATTGGCGTCCTGGTTGGACAACTCCGCGTTCTTGTCCGTCGGGTCGTTGTCCATGTACTTGAACCAGTGCCAGCCCACGCAGTTCTTCTCACGCAGCAGGCCCAGCGCGAACGTCTGGTAGAACAGTCCGCGGTCCTCCTGGGTGGGGACAGTCCAGCCTGCGCCGGATGTGTTCGGCAGGCCGCTGTCCATGCCCTTAGCATACCACTCGGTGACACTCCGCACAGGCTAAAGCCCGGCGGCTTCTTGGGCTACGCATACCCCAGCGGGTGACGTTGACGCCCAACGGCTGTGTCCCAGCCGACTTCGTTTCAGGATGTTCCTGGCCGCGTTCTCGTCTCTGTCCAGGGACAGCCCGCAACCACAGGACACCCACCTATCAGACAGAGTGAGGCCCGCGAACAGCGCCCCACAGTCCGAGCAGGTCTTGGACGTGTAGGCAGGCTCTACCAACTCGACCACACGCGCAGCACCTTCCGCCTTCGCCTGTAGCCGTGTGAGCAGGTAGTTCCAGCCCGCGTCCAAAATCGACTTGGCGAGGCGGGTGTTCCTCACCATGTTCCGCACCCGCAGGTCTTCCAGTGCGATGCCGTCGTACCGAGTTATCAGCCCGTGGGCGACTTTGTTCAGGAAGTCCTTGCGGCGGTTCTGAACCCGAAGGTGGTGCGTCTGGAGCGCCCGAACCGACTTCCTGCGGTTCCTGCCGCCGAGTTTCTTGCGGGCCACCGCCCGCTGGAGGCGGCGCAACTTATCCTGGGCCTTTCGGTACCAGCGCGGGTTCTCGACCTTCTCGCCATCCGATGTGGTGAGGAGCGATGCCACCCCCACGTCCACGCCGACGACAGCGCCCGTTTCGGGCCGCGGGGCGCCCTCCACCTCGCAGGCGAAGCAGGCGTACCAGTGGCCCGCCTTGCGGCACACCCGAAGCGTCTTGACCTTGCCGACCATCTCGCGGTGCCAGCGGACGGCGACCCGACCGACCCCCGACAGTTTCAGTCGCCGCCCGTCCACCTTAAACCCGTTGCCCACCTCTTTCAGCCCGAACGAATCGAGCCTGTCGCGGCCCTTGAACCTGGGGTAGCCAGGGGTTTCGCCCGCCTTGACGCGACGGAAGAACGCCTGGAACGCCCGGTCCAGGTCGGCAACCACCACCTGCAAGACGTGGCTGTGGACGCCCGCAGCGAACGGATTGGTTGCCTTCACTTCTTTGACGCGGCGCAACTGCTCGAACTTGGTGACGGTGCGTTTCTCCGTCTCGTAGGCGCTCTTGCGCTCGGCCAGGAGGTCGTTGTAGAACCTGCGGCACGTTTCCAGGGTCGCCAGGAGCGCCCGCTCCTGCGGGGCGGTCGGGTACAGGCGGAACTGGTAGCAGACGACGGGCACGGCGCGGGCCTACATTCCCTTCTGCGCGGCGATGTACCGCGCTATCGTCGCCTGCGAGACGTTGCCGACCGAAGCGGCGAAGTACGAGCGTGTCCAGAGCGAGGGGAGTTTGAGCAGTTCGGGGTGCCGCTGGCGCAGGACGCGGGACGAATAGCCCTTCACCTGCCGCACGACCTCGGACGCGGGGTCGTCGGGCCGAACCTGCACGAACCTGTACGAACAGGTGAACATGGTCGGGCTGGATCGCGAGTTGCCGTATCGCCCATCCTTTCTCCTCGCACTTCTCCCGCACCAGCGCGTCCAAGTCGGCGGCAACAGCCCCGACCAACACCTTCTTCCTGCGCTTGGGGCAGAAGACAAGGTGGTACAGGACGAGGTGAACTCGGTGTTCGTCGTGTTGATAGGCGGCGTTCAATGTGTTGATAATATACCTATGAACGACAAATGAAGAACGACAAATGAACGACAAACTCCGCACGCCGAATTGCCGCCACACGGAGGGCTTGCTGCGGCCAGAAACCCGCCTCTTTCCGCGCTGAGACGCGGACGGCGGGTTCCCGCGAGGGGGCTTCGCCCCCAAGCCCGCCTATCCACGGGGTCTGAAGACCAGAGGCTTGCGGCGGGCTTTCATTCGGTCAGGAGGATGGGCTTACCCGACCACTCAGTCCAGCGGGCAATGCTGCCCGGCTTTGGGTCCCACACAAAGTAGTGGTTGATCCCGAGCGCGTCGAGGTGGCGGCCCGCCGCCCGGAACGCCGCCGGGCCGTTCTTCTCCGGCCCGTAGAAGCGCGGCCCCAGGCACATGTGGTTGGGGTCGTACTTGCGGATGGCGCCGGTGGTCAGCGCCAGGTAGCGGTCGAAGACGTGCTCTACCCACGCGTCGCGGTCGGCGTCGGTGAGGGCGTCGGCCGTGGCTCCCTTCCCCTTTCGCGCCTCCAGCCACTGCTTCGCCGCCGCCTGCGAGGAGCCCATTGCGGCGTCGCCGGGGGGCAGCGCCAGAAAGTTCTCCAGTTTTGGGAACGGCAGTTCGTTATCCGAGAAGTAGCCGAGCAGGTACGGGTCATCCTTCAGCGCGGCCAGCGGCTTCGCAAAGGTATTGCAGAACACCGGGAAGTCTGGATGAAAGACGGGAATACAGCCGTTGGGGTAGTTCGTGTGGCCGACGCCGGGCGTGGTGGCGCGGAGTTGCTTACCAAACGTGCTCATGAACCCGCCGCTGCCGCCGTTCGGGGCGCCGGGCACGCCGGTGTTCCCAATCACGGTGTAGACCAGGCGCTCCTTAGGGTCGGCGTCACGCAGCAGGGGGACGTTCGACCATGCTCCCGCGCCGTTGAATCCCTGCTCACGCAGGTAGCGCGTGGTGCGGCTCGCCCAGTCCGCGGGGGATGCGTACCGTTCCCCCAGAGCCGCGCGGGACGTGGGCGTCGTTCCCGGCGCAATCGCCGCGACTCCGACATGGAGGAAGAGTCCGCCGTCGGGGTCCACGAGCCACCAGCGCTCCCCCTGCTTCTCCACGTGGAAGAAGCCGGTGGCCTTCCCCTTGCGGTCCGCACGCCCACCCCACCGTGTCAGGGGCGGGCTTGGAAAGGCGCGCTCGTCGAAGCCCGCCAGCATCCCGACGGTGCGCGGCGCGTACTCTGTCCACTCCGCGTCGCCGGGCTTGCGCTTCACCTTCACGGGGCGGGGGGTGTCCGCGTTGCCCTCAGCCTGCCCCCGGGCGGCAGAAACGCCCCCCAGAGCCGCCGCCACCACGGATGCTTCCAGGAAGTGCCGGCGCGTCACCGAGGGGCGCCCCCGCCCCGATGGTTCACTGCGGCGGCCCTGGAGGGGGCGCCTGCGGCGCACCGCCGCCCGGCTGAGCACCACCCTGCTGCATCTTCCGGTTGTGCTCCTCCATCTTCTGACGAACATCGTCAGGCATCGGACCGCCCTGGAAGTTGCTCTTCTCCGCCTCGGTCATCGGCGGCGCCTGCGTACGGCAGCCTGAGATAAGCGGAGCGGCGCAGAGGCCGCAGAGCGCTAACGCTGCTGTCGCCGACAGGAAACGTGGATACTTACTCATGCTCTGATTGGTTGTCCTTGCCTTACGGCCGCGGCAGCTATGCTGCCGCGGCCGATGCTATCGTTCTGTGGGGAACGTTTACTGCCGCCAACCGTTCCACATGTTGGCCGGGTCAAAGTTCCCTTTCGGGTTCGTCGCTACCGGCTTCATGGCCTTGACGTGCCCGTCGCAGAACAGGAAGTTGGCCAGACCTCCGTGCTTAGAGGTCACGGCTCCATCCTTGCCACGGGGGTACGGCGCGTCGGCGCGGGTGCCATCCGGCAGGTAGCCCTCGGTCACAGCAAAGAAGTTGTTGTTGAAGATATTAGCGTCCCCGCCTCCGCTGAAGGCGTACAATCCCTGCTGCCACGACAAATCAGGCAGTTTCTCCATCGCATCCGCGTGCTTCTCCGTAACCAGCACCGTTTCGGCCGGACGCGGGAACTGAGCCAGGGAGTTGGTTACGTTGCAGTTGAAGTTGGTGACCATCCAGCTCTGCACCAGCCCCATCGGCCCGACCAGGCGATTCTGCCAGCCCTCGCTCTGGACAGCAAGTATCGAACCGTTGGCGGCGTAGTCGATGTACACACCACGCCAGTCGTCGCTGGCAGGAAGGACTGCCGGCGAGCTAGACGGACAGCGGAATATCTCAATGCTCTTGGCGTACGGCTGGGTTGCCGCCGGCCAAGAGTTCCTGAAATTGTCGTCTGCGCCACGGGGGAAGGTCTCGTCGTAGTCCTGGGTGTACTGCATGATCGCAAGGCCAATCTGCTTGAGGTTGCTCATACAGGACGCCTGGCGGGCCTTCTCACGCGCCTGGGCGAACACCGGGAACAGGATCGCAGCGAGGATCGCGATAATCGCGATGACGACGAGAAGTTCGATGAGCGTGAAGGCGGCGGGGCGCTTCACAGCGGCAACAGCGACACGGGTCGGGTTCATCATGGAATCCTCTTATATCCTCCTCAGGACAAGGCCGTCTTAGACAAGACGGTTGGTCGGTTGGGGTGGGTCACTTCTGACCTACCCCAGTGATTGCAAAGGTTATACCTCCAGTGGCGGTGCGGACCCGGTAGAGCCACGAACGACGAGTTCGGGCGCGAACAGATGAGTGCGCGGCGGCGGGGCCTGCCCCGCCATAATCTCCGCAAGCAGGCAACCGGCGGCTTCGCCGATCTGCGAGAGCGGCTGGCGCACCGTAGTAAGCGGGGGCGTCGTTAGCGACGCCCCCAAATCGTCGAAACCGATAATGCTGAGGCGCCCGGGCACCGGCACGCCGGCGTCCCGCGCGGCCTCAAGCGCGGCGATGGCCAGGCGGTCGTTCGCCGCAAAGAGTGCGGTAGGCACCTCGGCGGGTGGGCGGGCTAGCAGGGCGCGCGTGGCCTCATATCCTCCCTTGCCGGAGTAGCTGCCGACAATTACATCCTTCTCTAGCAGAACGCCCCCACCCTCTGCCAGCGCCTCCCGAAAATGCTTCTCACGCAGGGCAGCACTGCTCTGCCCCATGCTTCCCCGGAGGTGAGCGCAGCGCCGATGCCCCAGGGCAAGCAGGTGCCGGGCCGCGAGGCGCGCGCCCTCCGCGTTATCGACATCCACGGCCATAATGTTCGTCCCTTCAGGGACCGTTGCGGAGACCAGGACCAGAGGAAAGCCGAGGCTGGTAAGGGTGGCAAGTGTCTCCGGGTCCACCGAAGGGGCGATGACCAGCATCCCGTCCACGCGGCGGTCTACGATCTGGGCAGTCCCCCCCGTAATGCTGTACCAGGGCTCGGGGTAGAGCACAGCCGCCTGGCCCACGGCCGCGGCAGCCTGCAAAATGCCCTGAAGCACTGCGGAAGCGTAGGGGTCGATGGAGATGGTGGTAGCGTGGGTGTGAAAGAGGATACCCAGAGCGCCGCTGCGACGCCGAACCAAGCCCTGCGCCATGGCGTTCGGTTGGTAGTTAAGCCGCCGCGCCGCAGAGAGCACCTTCTCGCGTGTTTCCGCGCGTACGAGATCGTTCCGATTGTTGAAGACGTTGGAGACAGTGCCCACAGAAACACCGCTCTCCCGCGCCACGTCACGAATGGTCGCCATGGACCTCTGCCCTTCACCGGGCGAGCAACCCGTAAAGGTACCCTGAGATGAATTATTCTACACTTGAAACGTTTCAATTGCAAGCCTGATGCAAACTTTTGGCCAGCTACTGCGGAGGGAAGCGTACACAGGGCGTGGAATGAAGCAGGCATAGGTGCCATGCCCGTAATCTCTACCGACGAAACCGCTCTCCACAGCCGGGACGGCACCCCGCTCTTTGTCCGCTCGGCCCGCCCCGGCGCCCCTGCTGCCACCGCCGGGGCGGCGGCGTGGGCACGGGTCTGCATGGCCCCTGGGTACGGGGACCACGGCGCACGCTACGAACATGTTCTGGCTTACCTCGCAGAGAACGGCGTGGCGGCGCATGTGGTGGACTTTCGCGGACAGGGCCGCGCCGCCGGACGGCGCGGGTTCGTGCGCCGCTGGGACGAGTACCTGGACGACTGGGAGACGTTCCTGAAGTGGGAGGCCCGGGAATGGGCCGAGAGCGGACCGGCCACCCCGCCGCGCTTCCTGCTGGCGCAGAGCCACGGCGCGCTGATCGTCGTGATGTCCGCTCTGCGGGGCCGCCTCCCGGCGGATGCGGCCGGTGCCGTGATGACCGCCCCCTACCTGCGCCTGAAGATGGTCCCGCCCCCGGTGAAGGTCCGCCTCGCGCGAACCGCCGACCGCCTGATGCCCTGGCTGCCCGTACGGACCGAGGTACCGGAGGAGTGGATGACGGACGACCCGGAGATGCGGGCGGCGGACCGCGCAGACCCCTACTCCTTGAATATTGCAACGCCGCGCTGGTTCCTGAGTACGCTGACCGTGCAGGAGGAGGCCATGCGCCGCGCTCCGGAGTTCGTCCTGCCGCTCCTGATACTGGCCGGTGACGCCGACGGCCTGGCCGATAGCGAAGCGGCGCGGGATTTCTGCAAAGCGGCAGGCGCGGAGGACAAGCAGTTCCATTGGCTTCCCGGCCAGCGCCACGAGCCGCTGCGCGAAGCCGGCCGGGCGGTCGTGCTCGCCCGCATTCTGGACTGGCTCCGGGCGCGCAGCACCGCGGCGCCCGGACCTTAACGGCGCTGCGGCATCATCGCCGGCCGCCGCCGCGGATCTGCTGCCGCTCCGGCTCCTTCTCCTGCTGCCGCCGCTCCATGTGCCGCAGTTCACGCTCCGCCCGTCGCTCCAACCTCTTTTCTCCGGAGGCGGACGCAACGCCCACGGCTGCACCCGCGCGCCCGGTTCCAACGGTGAGCCAGCGGATCACCGCGGCGAGGATGCCAAGCGCCAGCGCCGCCACCACAGCGATGACCACTACCTGACGCACCAGGCTGGAAAGCACCCCGATCAGCAGCACGGCCAGCACCACCGCGCCCACAACCTTCAGCACCGTTCCCATCCCTAGTCTCCTCCGGACCGCCGCCCTTCTCGTGCTTTACCTTACACCACTTCCCCCGGTACGCGGGGCGCTCCGGCCCTGTTGCTGGCCAAAATACGTGATTATTATCACACAATCCGCAGTCGCGCGTAGCGGAACAAAACATGCACCTGATATATTCTAATCAAGTGATTGAATCAAATGATTAAACAGGGCGAGCAGAACGGAACCACAACAACAGGCGGCGACAAGGGCGACCTGCGCCGCGAGCAGATTCTGGAGGCGGCACGGGTGACGCTGACGCGGGTGGGCTTCGAGAAGATCACGACCCGCCGCATTGCCGAAGAGGCGGGCGTCAACATCGCCACCCTGCACTACTATTTCGGCACCAAGGAAGCGCTGCTGACCGAGGCTGTGCGCTACGCGTTTCGGCGGGCAGAACGGCGGCTGCGCGACGCCATTGAGAGCGCGCCCACTGCCACGAAAGCGCTGGAGAAGGCTTTCGACACGACGTGGGAGATGGTGCGGGAGCGCTTCGGCATCCTGCGCTATGACCTGACGGTGCGCGGCTTCCGTGATCGAAGCGCGCAGCAGGAGGCACAGGCAGTCTACAAGGGCTACCAGCGCCTCGCGGAGGAGATAGTGACGCGGCATGTGGCGTCCGGGGGAACGCTCGCTCCTGGAATCACCGCGCCGGCCCTGGCGCACTACCTGGTAAGCGGTCTGGACGGGGTTATTCTGCGGCACGCACTGGACGAAGACGACGAGGCCGCTCGTCGGTCCTTCGATCTGATACTGGATCACGCGCTACGCCTGATGGGCGTGGAACGGCGGGGTCGGGAATAGGCAGTTTCATGAGCATAAGCGACTTCGAGCAGATGGTCCTCCCCCACCGGGAGGTGCTGTACGGGCAGGCGCTGGCCCTGACCCGAAACGCGGACGAGGCGGAAGACCTGGTCCAGGAAACGACCCTGCGCGCCCTGCGCGGCTTCGATTCGTTTCGCGCCGAGGGGCCTATCCGCGCCTGGCTATTAACCATCCTCCGCAACCTGTTCATTAACTCGTATCGCGCTCGGGCTCGGGCTCCGCAGTCCGTCTCCCTGGACGCCCTGGAGAACCCGGACCCGGTAATGCCGTCCCTGCCTGGCCCGGAGCGCCACGTCCTCTCCAAGCTGGAGAACGAGGCGCTGGCCACTGCGATCACGCGGCTCCCGGCCGAGTACCGCGAGGTGCTGGTGCTCTCGGACATCCGGGGCCTGACCTACCAGGAGATCAGCGACCGCATCGGCGTGCCTGTCGGCACCGTCCGCTCTCGGCTGTCGCGCGCTCGCAACCGCGTGCGCCGTTCCCTGTTCGCCTGGCGCCCCGACGCTCAGGGCTCTTCCAAGATGGCCCACGGGCACGCTTAGGCGAACACTTCCCCGCTCCCCGTCCCTCGGGACGGTTTACATAAGGTACGAAACGAGACCGGCCCGCGGAATCCTCCGCGGGCCGGTCTCGTTTGCTCGGTCACACTCCCCTAGCTTGCGGTGGCGAGATCGCCTTCCATCAGGCGCGCGAGGGTAGCCTCGATCCGCGCCAGCCCTGCATCGCCCGCCGCCCGGCCGCGCAGCGCGCCCTCAGCGTCGAACAGGAAGTAGTGGGGCCAGAACCCGCCGGTCTGGAACCGCCCGCCAATGGTGTGCTCGTTGTCCACCGCGCACGGGTCGTCGATCCCGAACTCTGCGAGGATAGCCTTCACCTGCTCGGTGTCGAGATCCGACTCCTGGCGCGGCATATGGACCGGGACCATCTTCAGGCCCAGCGGCCCGTACTTCGCCTTCCACGCATTCAGCGTGGGCATGTTGTTCTTGCAGATATAGCAGGAGACCGCCCAGAAGTGAACGAGGGTCGGCGCGCCGCGCAGCTGGTCGCGCGTAACCTCCGCGCCGCCCAGCCACTCCGTCGCTCCCGTCAGCTCCGGCATCTCCGTACCCAGTCGCAGCGGCATGCCAGCTACTCTCCCGGCTTGAGCGTCTTCTGGCCCGGCTTCCAGTCGGACGGGCACAGGCCGCCGGACTGCAGGCCCTGCAGAACGCGCAGCGTCTCGTCCACGGAGCGGCCCAGGTTCAGGTTGTTGATGGTGGCGTACTGCAGCACACCCTCCGGGTCGATGATGAACAGGCCGCGCAGCGCGATGCCCTCGCTGTCGATCAGAACGCCGTAGGACTGGGCGATCTCGTGGGTCATGTCGGACAGGAGCGGGTAGCCCACGCCCTCAATGCCATTCTGGTTCCGCGGCGTGCGCATCCAGGCGCGGTGCGAGTAGACCGAGTCGGTGGATGCCCCGAGGATCTCGCAGTCCAGGTCCTTGAACTCGTCCAGGCGATCGGACAGCGCGGTGATTTCGGTCGGGCAAACAAAGGTGAAGTCCAGCGGGTACCAGAAGAAGACCAGCCACTTGCCCCGGTAGTCCGAGAGCGAGACCTTCTTGACCGGGTCCGCGCCCCCCTCACCCGGGTACGCAACGGCGGCAGTGAATTCCGGGGCAGGCTGCCCCACCTTGGCGAACGACATGATCGGTGTATCCTTCCAGAAAGCCATCCGGGCGGGCATGTACCACCGCCGCGGGGCGTGCGAGTTGTCGTAGCGACTCTGGGAGGCGGCGCGCGGCGCTGCCTCCGCGCCACCCCCAGACGTGCCAAGAGCGCCCGCGGGGGACCACGCGCGCCGGAGCGTGCCGGCGATCGCGTGCCGACTGCCCCGTCGGACGCTCTTGCTTATATTTGGTAGAAGATCCCCTTATCGGGAATCATTCGCACTAACCAATGGAGATTTTATCGCTGTGGACCCGCGCGTGTCAACCCGACCGGGGGCCGCAGGGGCAATAATACATCACGCAGCGCCAGCGCTGGCGCCGGACGGAGTGCGGGGTGTGGAACTAGCCGGGCGCTGCGAGGGCTGCTGCGGCTGGCAGGTGGGGCACAGGCCGTTGAAGTGGATCGCCTGGGTGTCCAGCACAAAGTCGGAGGCAGCGCTCAGGCGGCGCACCGCCACGGGCGGCAGCTCCGCGAAGACATCCGCCACGGCGCCACAGGCGCGGCAGATCACATGGTGGTGCGGATCGGGGCTGGCGTCGTAGCGAGCCACATTTTCGATGCGGGTCTCCCCGATCTCCCGCTGCTCCACCAGGGCGTGCAGCGCCCGGTAGACCGTGGCCAGAGAAAGCTGGGGGCAGTGCAGACGGACCTGTGCGTAGACATCTGCGGCGGTCGGGTGCATCCCGGCGTTGCCGAGAGCCTTCACCGCCTCCAGAACCGCCCGCCGCTGCACCGTGTTGCGCGTACGCTTCATGAACACCTATTATACCCCGTTCCCCGCCGCCTGTCCGCTCCCCCTGCAGGCGCCGACGAACGCTGTCACGCCCCTGTGGCCGGGTGCAGGGTAGGCTGCAGGAGCACGCGCCGCTCCTCCGGCTCCTGGCCCTCCATCATCGCCTCCAGCAGGGCGAACATCTTCTCCACCAGGCGGCCCGGGTCCACCTCCGCACAGGTCAGTCGGTCCTCCCAGCCCAGGAGCGCCGGGGAGCCGGCGTTGGCGTGTGTGGCGATTCGCACGTCCCGTCCCACGCGCACGCCAAGCTGCTGGAGCGCCTGGAGCGCGCCGAGGGCCATCATGTCGTCCAGAACAGCGATTCCATCCGGCCGCGCCCCCGGGGGCGTGCCGGGCCCGAAGGCGGTGAACGCCGTATCGTAGCCCTGCTCCACGTGCGAGACCGTGGGCACCGCGCCCTCACGCGCGGCCAGATGGCTGTTGTTCCGGTAGCGGTGGCGCGCAGCGTCGAAGGGCAGTCCCGCCGCGGCCAGGGCCCGGGCGAACGCCTCCCGGTTGTGCTGGTAGTCGGCCGGGAACGAGGCGGGGACGGGCCGGTGGGACGCCACAGGCGACCACAACTCTATATTGCGGCACCCCTGCCCCGCAAGAACTCCCACCAGAAGCGGGATCATTCCGTCGTGATCGATTCCCACCACGGCTCGGCCCGCGCCCGCGAAGGAGACCAGGGGCACCCCATGCTCCGCAAGCCAGTCCGCCGCCGCTTCGGAAAGGCCGATGCCAAGCGCTCCCTGCACCCTGCCGTCGCGCACCGCGGCTGCCAGCCCCTCATGCAGCGGCAGAGTCGCCTCGGGCGCCGACCGCTGCGGTGGCAGCGCGCCCGGTCCAGGGGTGTTCACCGGCAGCGCGAAGTGGAACGAAAGGTCTTCGTTACCGACCCGGGCGCGCTCCCGAACGCGCTCCACCAGTATGTTCCAGAAGGGGGAGACTCCCGCCCAGCCGCCAAAGAAGGCAGGGTCGCAGACCAGCGCTACGCGCCGCCGCCCGTAGTCCGGAGCGACGAAGATGCCGCTCCCCTGCCGCCGCCGCAGCACGCCCTCCTGCTCCAGTCGCGCCAGCGCCAGATTCAGCGTCGCGGGGGTCGTCTCCAGCTCCATGCACAACTCCCGTACGGTGGGCAGGCGCGCACCAGGGCCACGGAGGCGGGCCATCTCCGCCAGCCGCTCCCGAAGCAGGGCGGCGCTGCCGCGCCGCGGCACCGCGTCCCGCATGTCTCCTTCTATGCTGTCCGTACCCGACATGCCCATCTCTAGCTTAGTTAGCGTTGCTTGCAATAGGTAAACAATCCCGACATTTCTACGTCCAACATTGTTATAGAACAGTAGATTTTTCCAGTATAGCATCGGATTACGGGGCTGGCATCCCCGGACGCCGCGCGATCGGGATAATCCCGGCATGCCCCTGTGCGAAAGCCGCAAGCGCAGCCTCGGCGCGATGTGGTGTATCATGGGAAATAAGGAGGGACCGGGCGCACGGTAGCGCGCCCGCACTCCCCGATTTTCACTCCGAGCGAGAGGCGTGCCTTCCGTGTCCGGCAAAAGCACATCGGCGCTAACGCAGAAAGATTCCGCCCTTCCCACCGTAGCGGCGGCACCGGGAGCGCCCCCGACACCGCAACAACAGCAACAGCCGGCACACCGACCGCGACCGGAGGAGGCAGGCGTGCCACGGCGGCGCGCCCGACACGCCGAGCGGGCGGCGGCCGACCGGGCGCAGCGCGAGGAGCGCGCCCTGCGGCAGGCCGAAGCCCTGGTCGCCTCCGGAGAGCGGGAACAGGCGCTGGAGCAGCTTCTGGGCCTCCTGCGGGAGATGCCGGAGTCCACCCGCGCGAGCCTGCGTGTGGCCGCCCTCCTGCGGGAAAGCCGCCGCGCTAACGAGGCGCGGCTCGTGCTGGAGAGCGCCGTGGAGTTGGCCCCCGACGCCGCGGCGCCCCGGGAAGCGCTGGCGGAGATCTGCCTAGAAGTCGGCCGTTTGGACGACGCCATCCAGCACAGCCGCGAGCTACTGCGCCTCCTGCCCCGCTCCCTGCTGGCGCGCGACCTGCTGTCGATGGCCTACTTGCAGCGCGGCTACCTCGATAAGGCGCTCTCTATAACCGATGAGATGGTCCGTCTGGACCCCACCGATCCCGCCTACCACTTCCGCCGGGGCGTCCTCCTGCAGCAGCAGGGCGAGGTCGGCGCTGCGGTGCGCGCCTTCGGGCGCGTCCTGGAGGTGAGCGAGGAAGACGGCTTCGGGGACGAGGACGAGATTACGGGCGAGGCACGCGCGGCGCTGGAGTTCCTGGACAACTACCAGATGCGCCAGATCCTCATGCTCGCCGCGGAAGACGTGCCGTTCCGCCTCCGGCTGCGGCAGGCTCCCCTGGAAGCGCTGTCCGCCAAGGGATACCAGCTCTCCCAGGCGGGCTTGTCCGCCCTGGTGCGGATTGGCTGGGAAGAGTTACCCGCTGCGCCAGCGGCATGGCGACATCACTACTATCACTAGATATTTACGGACACTTACCGATATACCGCCGGCCCCGGCCGGACTATTCCACTACACCCGAGGATTCCACCCTATGCCCACGCCTTTCGCACCGACACGCCGGTCGCGCCGCTCGTTCCTGGCGCCCTTCGCCGCCGCGGGGCTGCTGCTGCCCCTGCTGCTCGTCGCAAGCGGCTGCGGAGGCGGAAACCGGTTCCTGGACGCCCCCGGGGACGGCAATGGTGGAGGAGGTGGAGGCGGAACCCGGTCGCCCTACGCCGGCCGCTGGTCGGGGGCGTGGTCGATTAACACCGGTCTGGTAGTCACCACCGTTCCCGGGGCGGACGGGGTTCAGGTCCCTGTCACCGCCGAGATCGGCGGCCCTATTACTATCGAGGTATCCGAGGACGGAACGGCCTCCGGCACGCTGGCAAACACCTCGAGCTATGCCAACGGCGTGCTTGGCCCGGGCGCCAGCAGCACCTTTGCCGGGAGCGTGAACGCCGACGGCAGCTTCTCGGGCTCCCTGACCGTGCCGGGCGTTTCCGGGGGCGATGTCTTTAGCGGCAACCTGCTCCCCTCCCTGACGGGGGCCAATCGCCTGCGTGCGACGGTACGCCAGACGCGTGCGGATGGGGCGTCGTTTGCCGGTACGGCCGACCTATCGAAAGATTGAACGGTGACAGGCGTTTTCGCACCTTAAGGTATAATGTGCGCATCCAATTGGTCTCGCTGATCGCCCAGGTCCCGTTTATCGCCGTCATACCCGCTGCCCCGCGCGGCTGGCAGGATACGCCAACGAACCCGCCGTCGCAGCAGCAGCAGCAGCAGCGCCCGGGAGGCGCAGCGTAGCACTCCATCTCGTACGAGGAGCGCCGAGCCGTATGTCCGTACCCCCTCCGAATCCGTCCATCGACGGCAGTTGGACCCCTGAGCCAGAGCTCAAGGAGTCGCCGCCGCGCCGCTTCGCTCCATCCGACTACCCTGACCTCAACAAGCCCAACGCCGCACTGTTCCTGGGGCTTGGCGGCGCGCTCGGGGTCGTCGGACTGGTACTCTTCATTGTGGGAATGAGCACGAGCCAGACGCTGGCCACCATCGGGGGTCTGATCCTCGCCCTCGCGGGCGTTGCCCTGGTGGTCTACTTCCCCACCCGCGTCAAGGCGCACCGTGAGCGGGCGGAGCGCCTGATTACCAGCGGCGTCCCGGTCATGGCGAAGATTGTCCATGTGGAAAACCTGACCGGCGACTCGCAGTACGGCCGGCACGTCATCTATATGGTGACCCTGCCGGGCGCGAACGAGGAGACCAAGCGCGAGGTGAAGGCGGACGACCGCGCCCTCCCCAAGCGCATTCCCGGTCCCGCCACCGCCCTGATCGACTTCGAGACCAACGACGTCGAACTGTACTGCGTGCTCCCGCTCAAGGCGGTGCCCAAGTTTGGCACCTCGCCCGCGAAGCCGGCCGACCCGATGGCCGATATGCCCACCACGTCCCCCGTCACCTCCCCCGCGGGCCAGCCCTCCGGAGTGGGAGCGGGACAGATGGGTTCCCTGGGCGGAGGGAGTGCGCCTGCCGCGAGCCCCACGTCCGCCCCCATCACCCCGGCGCAGACCCAGACGCCAGAGCCGCCCGCCAAGCCGAAGCCTTCCACAGGTGCCGCTGCCAAGCTGCCCTGGGAGTAACGCCACCCCGGAAGCGGCTTGACGCGCCCCGGCCCATGGGCTATACTACGGAGACATCGCAGACGCCTTTAAGCCCGTCCCGTGAGACGGCCAAGGACGCGACCGGAATTTGCAACGCACGAAAGACAGCAGCACACACGGGCAGGGACGCCCGCTGTGCGGCGGCCTGACGTGCCGAAACGAGACCGAACGCCTCCCGCCTCACGGCGCGGGAGGCGTTTTTTATTCGGAAGGACGGACCCTGGAGCCGTGGCAGCGACCGAAGTACAGGTGATGGATGCGGGCGAGGTGCGCCGAGCGCTGACCCGCATCGCCCACGAGATCGTGGAAAAGAATAAGGGGGCCGAGAACCTCGTCCTGGTCGGTATCCTGCGCCGGGGGGCGCCGCTTGCGCGGCGGCTCGCCGAAACGATTCAGCGCATCGAGGAGCCGGAGGGCGGGGTGGCGTACGGCGACCTCGACATCGCCCTGTACCGCGACGACTACGCCCTGCGGCAGGCGCCCGCCCGCGCCACCCACGTCCCCGGCAGTATCACCGGCAAAACCGTGGTGCTGGTGGACGATGTTCTCTTTACCGGCCGCTCGGTGCGCGCCGCCATCTCCGCTCTGATGGACCTGGGCCGCCCCGCGCAGGTGCAGCTTGCCGTGCTGGTGGACCGGGGTCACCGAGAGTTGCCCGTGCGGGCTGACTATGTGGGGAAGAACCTGCCCACGGCTCACAGTGAGCGCGTGAACGTCCGCCTGTCAGAGCTGGACGGCGGGGACGACGCCGTGCTCATTGTGAAGCCGGAGCCCGTAGCGGAGGGAGCGGCGCGATGAGCACGGAAACCGACGTCCGCCTTGCGGGCCGCGATCTGCTGGACCTGGAAACGGCCACCCGCGAGGAGATTGTTCATATTCTCGATACCGCCGAGACGTTCGGCGACGTCCTGCGGCGCGACGTGAAGAAGGTACCGACACTGCGCGGTAAGTCCGTGGTGACGCTGTTCTTCGAGAACTCCACGCGCACCCGCACCTCGTTCGAGGCGGCGGGCAAGTACATGAGCGCGGACGTCATCAACATCAGCGGGTCGTCCTCCTCAGCCAGCAAGGGCGAGAGCCTGCGCGACACCTTCCTGACCCTGCGGGCGCTCACCGCAGACCTTGTGGTGATGCGAACCCCCTTCTCCGGGGCGTGTCACCAGGCGGCAGAGTGGGTAGACATCCCGGTAGTTAACGCGGGCGATGGGACACACGAGCATCCCACCCAGGGCCTGCTGGACCTGCTCACGCTGCGCCAGGCGAAGGGGACGCTGGAGGGGCTGACGGTCGCCATCGTCGGCGACATCGCCCACTCGCGTGTCGCCCGCTCGAATATCTGGGGCCTGCACCATATGGGCGCCAACGTCCGGCTGGTTGGCCCGTCTACCCTGCTCCCGCCGGACGCTGACCGGCTCCCCGCGGAGGTCTTTACCGACCTCCGCGCGGGCCTGGAGGGCGCGGACGTGGTAAACGTCCTGCGGCTCCAGTTGGAGCGGCAGACCAAGGCCCTGTTCCCCACCGCCCGGGAGTACAGCCGCCTCTTCGGCGTCACGAAGGACGCCCTGAAGGCGGCGAAGCCGGACGTCCTGGTGCTGCATCCCGGCCCCATGAACCGCGGCCTGGAGATCGGCGGGGATGTGCCGGATGCGGACTACTCCCTGGTGGAGAAGCAGGTCACCAACGGCGTCGCCGTCCGCATGGCCGTCCTGTACCTGCTTCTCGGAGCAACGGAGGGTAAATGAGCGGCCTGCCCGAGTCTGACAGGGCAGACGG
>CALEKU010000259.1 GCA_937902745.1 uncultured Armatimonadota bacterium | reverse complement strand
CCGGGGGGCTCGGGGTAGATAGCAGGGCCTACCTTCTCTGATAGACCGGCGTTGGAGCCGGCTTGACATTCCGCCGGGCGGATTGTACATTGTGAACGATGGTACAAACTCGGCAGCAGTCGGGTTTTGACACCGCTAGAACGGCACAACAGGTCATGAACAGTCTCACCACCAGTGCGGCGGCGGCGCCCGGTTCCACCGTCACCCACCGCTATCTCCAGAGCGGCCCCCTTTCCGATATCTACGACAAGGTTATGGAAGGGAAGCGCCTCTCCTTCGCGGACGGCCTCCGCCTATGGCAGAGCGACGACCTGACCGCCCTCGGGGCGCTGGCGAATCTGGTGCGCGAGGCGAAGAACGGCAATAAGACCTACTACGTCCGCAACCAGCACATCAACTACACGAACATCTGCAACAAGGGCTGCAAGTTCTGCTCGTTCTACGCGCAGAAGGGCGGCCCCGCACCGTACGTCATGAGCATGGAGGACGTGCGGCGCAAACTGGAGCGGACGCGCCACATCCCCGTGACCGAGATTCACATGGTCGCGGGTATCTACCCCAAGCTCGGCTACCAGTACTATCTGGACCTGCTGGACACCGTGAAGGCCACGCGTCCCGACGCGCATATCAAGGCGTTCACGATGGTGGAGTTGCTCCAGATTCAGAAGCTCGCGAAGAAGCCGATGGAGGAGGTGCTGCTTGAGCTCAAGGCGCACGGCCTTTCGAGCCTGCCCGGCGGCGGCGCCGAGATCCTGACGGACCGGGTGCACGACGCCATCTTTGAGCGCAAGGAGACGGCGCACGAGTGGCTGGAGACCGCCAAGACGGCGCACCGCGTCGGCCTGCACTCCAACGCCACTATGCTCTACGGGCACATCGAAACCCTGGAGGAGCGTGTCGTCCACCTCATGAAGCTGCGCGAGGCGCAGGACGAAACCGGGGGCTTCCTGACATTTATCCCGCTGGCGTTCTCCAGCAAGGGCACGAAGCTGGAGCACATCCCCCAGACCACCGGCTACCTGGACCTGAAGGCTATCGCCATCGGCCGCCTGATGCTGGACAACTTCCCGCACGTCAAGTCGTTCTGGATGATGATCACGCCGCCTGTCGCGCAGGCCGCGCAGTGGTACGGCGCCGACGACATCGACGGGACTGTGGTCGAGTACGAAATCACCCACGAGATCGACCAGGAGAACGCCGCGCAGCAGCTCTCGCAGCAGCGGCTGGTGGGCATGATCATCGAGGCCGGGCGTGACCCGGTGGAGCGCGACCCCCTGTACAACGTCATCGAACGCGAGGACTCCGCCGCCCTGGTGCCGGAGCGCCCGCGTGTCGCCCTGCCGATGGCGGGCTGAGCCGCGGAGCGCCCCGGCCTGTGGCAAAACCGTTCGATGCCACTACCAAGGCGCTGGTCGAACTGGAACCGGCGGCGTGGCTGTCGCCGCAGACCGGGCGCTGCGCGTAGAGGCCGACCCGCCGTTCGCCGCCCACCTGGAGTTCCAGACCACCTACGAGGCTGACTTCGGCGAGCGGACGCTCCTCTACAACGTCCTCTACCGGCGTGCCCTGCGCCTCCCCGTCAAGAGCACCGTTTTCCTGATGCGCCCCGCCGCCGACGGTCCGGGAATGACGGGCGCGTTATCAGCGGTGCGGAGGAGGACGGGGACCTGCTCGACTTCCGGTACCGCGTCGTCCGCGTCTGGCAGCTTTCGCCCGACGCTCTTCTGGCGGCGGGTCTGGCCACGCTCCCGCTGGTCCCCATCAGCGCGGTGCCGCGGGAGGAGCTGCCGGAGGTCGTTCGCCGCATGGCCGCGCGCATGGACGAACTGGAGGCGCCGCCGGGGCTGGCGGGCACACTCTGGACGGCATCCTACGTCTTGTTGGGGCTATACTATAGCGAGGCGTTCGCCAACGAACTTCTGCGGGGGGGACGACAGATGAAAGAGTCCGCCACCTATCAGGCCATCCTGCGCGAGGGGCGCGAAGTGGGGCGTGAGGAAGGTCGTGAGGAAGGTCGTGAGGAAGGTCGCGAAGAGGGACGCGCCGCCGAGGCGCGGGCGCTCATCCTGCGTCTTGGCGGCAAGCGGTACGGCGCGCCCGACGCGGCGACGCGCGCCGCGCTCGAAGGTATCAACGATGTCGCACAACTGGAAGCGCTGGCGGAGCGGTTGCTGGAGGCGGAAAACTGGAACGAGTTTCTGAAGGGCTGACACTGCGCCTGATCCGGCTGCCGGATGAGGGGGAGGCGCTGCGTGCCCTGCGCCTGCGCGTTCTGTACCCGGGCAAGCCAGAGACGATGGCGCACTATGCCGGTGATGACCTCGCCACTACGGCCCACCTGGGGGCGTTCCTCGGGGAGCGGCTGGTCGGCATCGCCTCGCTGTTCGCTCGCGAGGACGGCACCCTGCAACTGCGCGGGATGGCGGTAGATTCGGAGTTGCAGGGAACCGGCGTCGGGGCCGCTCTGGTGCGCTACGCCGAGCAGGTGGGGGCGCAGCGGGGCTACCCCGGCCTCTGGTGCAACGCGCGCTTGCACGCCGTGGGCTTTTACGCGCGCCTGGGCTGGGAGGTCGAGGGGCACCAGTTCGAGGTGCCAAACGTCGGCCCGCACTTTGTCATGCGCCGTGCCCTCGCCCGCCAGGTCCCCGAATAGTCCGCCGGGGCGGCTACCTGCCGCCCCGGTAGCATTAGCCCCTGGGCACTAGCGAGCGCCTCTGACGGAGTAGAACCGCTGCCCCGAGACTGACCAGGATGAGCAGCAGCAGGAGCAGGCCGCTGTGGTGCGGGCTGAGGAACGCGGCCGGCAGGAGGGCGGCGGGAAGCCCCACCCGCAGAGACTCCCTCCCCAGCACTCCGGCGGCCAGCATCGCTCCCAGCAGTGGGCCGATCAGCACCGCCGCCACCCCGCCGAGGTAGTAGGCGAGGATCGGAGTCGCGACAAGCCCCAGTCCGAACAATGCCAGGCCCGCTGTCAGGACGCCGGGTGTCACCTTCCCGCCGAACGCATACCCCGCTATCAGGTTCCCCAGCACGAAGAGGATGAGGCTGGCCCCCAGCGCGTTCAGCGCCTGCAGGTAGGCTTCCTCCCGTTCGATATCGGGCGGAAAGGCCAGGGCAATCTTCTGCGCCGTCACGACGTTGTCGAGGCTCCACTCCAGGCGGTCGCCCGCCTGAAGCGTGGGCTCCAGGCTGCCGCGGGGAAAGCGGGCCGTCCCGCTGCCGGTGACTTCGAGTTTGAACTGCTGCACCCGTCGGCGCTGGGAGCCGAGGTCATAATGGAACAGGTGAGCGCCCCGCGCGTGGTAGCGCAGGTGCAGTTCGCGGCGCTCGCCGGGGCGCAGTTCACCACGCCACTCATAGGCCCCCTGCTCGTTCGGCTCGGCGAGGGCCGTGTCTCCCACCCGGATGCTCACGTCGCGCACAGTGACCCCATAGGGCAGGGAGAACTGGCAGCGGACGGTGCGCGGTTCGACAGTGGGGTTTTCGAAGATGTAGTTTCCGTCGAAGGCGACGTCGTAGGCGCGTTCGGCGAGCCGCTGGAATTTCAGGGAGATGTTCGTGCTCTTGACCGGGAGAGGCTCCTCATCGAGTCGTGTCACCTCGCGGGTGAAGACGACGTCCTGGCCGCTGCGGGCGAACGTGTCGCGCAGACGCAGAACGTTTTCCGCCGATGGGTCCGTCAGGTAGGGCGAAAGGATGCCAATCCCCTCCGTGCCGATGCGCTCCAGGAAGGAGGGGGGCAGGGTCAGGGTGCGGGTGTAGGTCTTCTCCACCAACGCCGCGACCGCGGGGCCCGACTGGTAGATCGGCTCGGCGTCGGGCGTCGGGTTTGCCGTCGCCTCCGCCGACTGGCGCCACTCGATCTCGCGCCGCGCGACATCAGGCACGGCGCGTAGTATAGTCCAGCCGACACAAACGCACAGCGCGAGAACCCCCCAGGCCGCCCCGCGGCGCGCTGCCTGCCGCAGGCTCAGCCCGTCCAGCGCCGTCTTTTCGCGGCCAAAGATCAGGGCGACGGTGACGGCAAGGCTGACAAGACCACAGGCGAGGGCGAGCGGCAGGGCGAGCCGCACGAGCAGCGCGACAATGCCTCCGAGCAGATTCACTACAGACTGAATGAAGGAGTCGAGCATCGGTTCATCTCCAGACTCGGAGACACGGTAGAGTAGGTGCCGTCCGCGACCAATGGCTCCTGATCTGTACGAGGCTCGCCCCTCGTCCGTGTTTCAGCTTTGGACTACGAAAATCGTCAGATATAGATCTTATAGGTCGGCTGACCGAGCAGGAGGCCGAGTAGCGACCAGAGCGCCCCAACCGTGAAGTCTCCAAGGATAAGGCCCAGGAAGAACGGAATCGCGCGGCGATGCGCCGTCATGCCACCGTAGCGGATCAGCAGCGACTTCACGAGCCACGCCACCAGCACGGGCATCCAGAAGTAGTTCATGGCGTAGGAGATACCCAGCGCGAAGCCCGTGGGGTGGAGTGGCCACCACAGGAACGACGACCGCAGGGCGGCGAACGCGCCCGTGAGAAGCAGGCCGCCCGCGAAGAACCAGAAGTTCATCGCGCCCGGCGACTGGCCCATCCGGAGCCACGAGCCGAGCTGGCTGAACGCCTCCTGCCCGACCCACGACTTGTAGCCCGTGGCCTTGGCGCTCGCTCCCGCGGAGTAGGTGACGTAGTAGTTCGCGGCGAAGGTGGTCACCAGCGAAACGACGCACGCGAGCGCCAGGACCCCAACCACGCGCCGGAAGGGCATATCGCGCCCCTCGCTCATCTTAAAGGCTTCCAGGAAGTTCGGCATGGGGTGGCAGCGGTAGCCCCGGTTGAACCAGTACATCGACTGCATTCCCACGAGATTGGCGCTGCCGAGCGCGTTGGTCCCGAAGAGCGTCACCAGGACGTCGCCGGGCTTGACGAACACGATCTCATGCGGCGTACCAAACTCGGCCCGGACGCGCGTGATGGCGATGGAAAGGGCGAAGAGGATGCCGAAGAAACCGACGGCGACCGCGGGCGAGAGGTTGAGGAGCCGGCACCAGAACGCCAGGAAGATCAGTCCCGCCACGATGCCCGCGTACGCCCAGCGGTAGTGGCGCGCCGCGGCCCGCTCATCATCGGGGAGGGTTTCGCGCTCCCGGCGGCGTGCCAGTGCCAGATCTACCGTGCGGGCAAGGTACTTCCGGTTAGTCCACAGGATCGCCGCAGCGACTCCGATCCACGCCCCGGAGGAGATCTCCTTGAGGAAAGGCCAGCCTTGCGCGGCGGAGGGGCCGTCCCACCCCGCCGCGCGCCCCATCACGAAGTAGCCGCGCGCCAGCAGGTACGAGAACCAGCAGGAGAAGGCCAGGTCGAGCGGGATGAAGTAGGCGAGACCGATGGCGAACGGATACAACGACGTCTGCATGCCGTAGGTCCGGATCGCCTCCCACGGCTGGACCGTGAAGAACTGGCCGACGTCGTAGAGTTTGATCCAGGGGTTGCTCGGCACCTGCGGGTACAGCTCATGGATGCCGTTCAGGAGGCCCACGCCGAACGCGACGGCGAAGCCGACCCACATCAGTCCGTTCTTGAAGAGCGCGCCGCTCGGCTCGGTCATGGCCAGCGGGAGCTGAATGATGGGGAAGGCCAGCTTCTCGTGCTCCGTCCACGCCTTGCGCAGGATCACGGTGACGCACCCGAACAGGAACACGAGCACGAGGAAGAAGATGCCCCAGAGCGTCAGGGGGACGGCCCAGTGGACCAGGTAGCCGCTCGCCATCTCGGCAGGGAGGTTGCCGCGGTACCAGTCGTCCAGCGCGGCCTCGTCGGTAACGAACAGCCCGCGTGGCAGGGAGCGGATGAAGAGGTCCTGCCACTGGTTCTGTGGGGCGAAGTGGTGGGGGTGGGTGATATGCCCGAACAGGTTCTGGAGCATGTCATGGCCGGCGAACGTGTTGGAGATGACCGCCATGAGGTACGCCACCAGCATCTCCTCCTGGAGAAGGGCGGCACGGGGCGCGACACGCCGCCACAGGGCGTTCAACCCGACCAGCACCAGGAGCAGGAAGACCGGCGTGATGAACAGCGGTAGTGACGAGCCGTCGAGCATGTAGTAGCGCACCTCGACCATCGTCACCCAGACCGTGTTCACCACCGTGAGCAGCAGCCCGAGCAGCACGGCGCGCAGCGAAACACCGCGCCGGCGGGTAGCCGTCTGCTCGCCCGCCACCACTTCCGCCTCCCTCACGCTCAAATTCAATACCTCCTCTGTGGATGGTTCCTGTTGTTACTTTCTCAGAGCGTCGCTTCTGGCTCCGCTTCCGCGCGCGGCACCTCCGGTGCGGGGCGTCCGGCGTGCGATGGCGGGTGTCCGCGTTCGCGCTTAAAGGCGGCGCTGAACGCGAACGGGTTGGTGTAGCCGACCGCCTCGGCAGCGCGCTCCACCGTGTACCGACCGGATGCCAGCAACGCCGCTGCGTGGCGCATCCGAAGGTGGGTCACCTGGCGCATGGGGCTGCGGCCGTAGCGGGCGTGGCAGAGGCGGCGCAGGTGCTCACCGCTTACGTCCGCCCGCCGTGCCAGCGTTTCCAGATCCCAGGGGTACGACGGATCGGCCGCCACCGCCTGAAAGAGCGCCGCAAGCGCCCCATCCTGCGGCGGCGCGCCCAGCCGCGCCACGCGCCGAGCGCAGGCGTGGACGATTCCCGCCCAGTCGGTCAGCAGGCCCGGGTCAGGAACGGCGGTGGCCGCCTCAGCACACAGCCCGCGCAGCGCAGCGGCGAACGGCTCCGGGTCGGCCTCCGCCAGGCGCGGTGCCGGCCCGGTCACCACGTCCGCCCCCGCTTCGTAGGTTACCCAGCCCACCTGCCACGCGGCGCGGCTCTCCATGGCCCGGTAGGCGTGCGGGGCGCCCGGCGGGGTCAGGTACGCCGTTCCCACGGTGCAGGGCGCCCATCCGTCCGGCAGAAGGACGTCGCCCCGGCCCGATAGCGTGACCAGCACCTGCGCGATGTCCGGCCGCAGCCTCTGAAAGAGAAAGCCCGCCCGTGCATCCGATATCCCGCACAGGAGGATACCGTGACTGCCGAGGGCCGGGCACGTCTGCGTGCCGACAAGCCGTTCCCGCGTCCGCTCGCCAATGCTGTGGATTTCGCGAAGGTCTCCGTGGATGCCGCTCATGGACAGCAGGGCCAACAGGGCGCTATCATCGTCATAGAGTACACTACCGTTGCGTTTCGCGAAGGTGCACCAGAATGAACCATAATAGCATACCCCGATCCGAGTATCCGCGTCCACAGTTCGTCCGCCCCGACTGGCTCTGCCTGAACGGCGAGTGGGAGTTCGAGGCCGATCCCGGCGACAGCGGCAAGGAGCGTGGTCTCCTGGAGAACCCCCTGAGCGGCCGAATCACCGTGCCGTTCTGTCCTGAGTCCGACCTGTCCGGGGTGGGGCACAAGGACTACATGAACGTCGTGTGGTACCGGCGCGTGGTGGAGATTCCGGCGGAGTGGGCCGGTAAGTCGCGCATCCTGCTGCACTTTCAGGCCGTAGACCAGGATGCGACCGTGTGGGCAAACGGCGTGGAGGTCGGGCGGCATCGGGGCGGCTTCACGCCCTTTACCTGCGAACTGACCGGCATCGCTGCGCCGGGTGAGAGCGTGACCCTGGTGGTGCGCGCCCGCGACTTCCACCACATCCCGCAGGCCCGCGGCAAGCAGGCCAACCGGTACGCACCCTATAGCTGCCTGTACACCCGCACCACCGGCATCTGGCAGACCGTCTGGATGGAGCCGGTGGCGGAGGTGGCGTTCGGGCGGCCCCGCATCACGCCGGACGTGGCGAACAGCCGCTTCGACGTGGTGACGCCGCTCAGTGCCGGTGGCCCCGGCCCGAATCGCGACGGCTGGCGCGTGCGCGCCACGCTGACGGATGCGGAGGGGGACGTGGTCACGGCGGAGACCCGCGCCGATTACGACCTTGCGCCGCGGCTGACGCTGGACATCCCCGAGGGCCGGCGCCGCCTGTGGTCCCCGGAAGACCCGCACCTGTACGGCCTGACCCTGGAACTGCTGGACGCCTCCGGGGCGGTCGTGGACCGCGCGGAGTCCTACGCGGGCCTGCGCTCGGTGAGTCTGGAAGGGCGGCGCGTCAAGCTGAACGGCAAGTCGGTGTTCCAGCGGCTCATCCTGGACCAGGGCTACTGGCCGGAGAGCGTGATGACCGCGCCCACGGACGACGAACTGAAGGCCGACATTGAGCGAGCGCAGGCGGCGGGCTTTAACGGGGCGCGCCTACACCAGAAGGTCTTCGAGGAGCGCTTCCTGTACTGGGCGGACAAACTTGGTTACCTCGTGTGGGGCGAGTTCGGCGACTGGGGCTGCGGCGGCTTCGGGCCGAGCCACGACCACCAGAAGCCGGATGCCTCCTATGTGGCGCAGTGGCTGGAGGCGGTGGAGCGTGACTACTCGCACCCCAGCATCGTGGGATGGTGTCCCCTGAACGAGACGTGGCAGGTGCTGACGGACCGCATCACGGTGCTGGACGATGTGACGCGGGCGATGTTCCTGGCAACCAAGGCGGCGGACCCAACCCGCCCCGTGCTGGATGCGAGCGGCTACGCGCACCGGGTCGCTGAGACCGACATCTACGACAGCCACGACTACGACCAGAAGCCGGAGACGTTCGCCGAGCGGCATGCGCACGTGGCCGAGAACAAGCCCTACCGCAACCTGCACGACAACCGGGAGGAGAGCCTGCCGTACCGTGGGCAGCCCTACTTCGTCAGCGAGTTCGGCGGCATCTGGTGGAATCCGGCGGCCTTCGACAACAAGGAGTCGTGGGGGTATGGCGAGCGGGTGAAGAGCCTGGATGAGTTCTACGCCCGGTTCGAGGGGCTGTGCAAGGTCCTCCTGGACAATCCGGAGATGTTCGGCTACTGCTACACGCAGCTCACCGACGTGTATCCGGAGGAGAACGGCATCTATACCTTCGACCGCAAGCCGAAGTTCGACAACGCACGCCTCAAGGCGGTGCAGAGCCGGAAGGCGGCGATCGAGGAGAGCTGACCGGGCGGGGTCAGGATTCGCCGGGCGGAACGTCGCGGGTTGCGTGGGCCACGTTCCGGCTGCTGAAGAAGAGTCGGATGCCGAGCGAGGCGACGACCGACCCGGCGAAGCACATGACCAGCAGGACCAGAAGCCGCTTCACCAGATCCGCCATCGACCGGCCGATGTCCAGCGCCGCGGAGGAGGCCGCATTGGCGGCCTCTCCTGCGGCGGGCGACGCCGACGGGGCGGGCGTCGGCACAGTGGGCGGGGGCGTGCCGCTCAGGAGCGCGTTCGCCGAGGAGAAGACATATCCGACCAGGGCCACGCCAACCAGGAAGATGACGATTCCGACCGCGGACGGGACGAGGTGCGAAGCCGCGTCGCTTCGTGTGTGGGAAGAGTGCGCCATGCGCCCCGCATGTTAACACGGGGGGGACGGGGTGTCAAGCCGTCCCCCTCGCGCGCTCCTTTCTCGTAGTTCAGTCTTCCGTGGCGTCGTTCGGGGCGCCGTTACCGCCGGGGCGGGACGTGCCTGTGACGGATGCCAGGATCGCTCTCTGTACCGGGGTCGGTGCGGCGACCTCCTCCAGTTGGAAGTTCGTCTCCTTGCGGCTCGCCAGGGTAACGGGCACCTTGCGCTCCGGCCCCGCCGCGGCCGGGCCGTCCTGGCTCGGGCGGGGGCTCTGCACCGACAGGACCACCGCGCTCCCCGGGTTCTTGTTGGCGAAGTAGGCGCCGAAGATATTCTCCACAGGGAGTCCGTCAATGGCGGTGACTACGTCGCCCGCGCGCAGGCCCGCCCGCGCCGCCGGGCTGTTCCGCTCGACCTCGGCGATCGGCGCGCGGTTGGAGCGGATGGCGGCGAAGTCCCACTCGATGCCCAGGTACGGCAGGTCTGTACCCTGGCCGCTCATCTTCAGGCCCGCGGCGGCCACGGCCGCATCATAGGCCAGTTCGTTCTTCGACCGGAGGGCGCGCTCGAAGAAGGCGGACAGGTCCTTGCCCACTAGCCGCGATGCCGTCCGCTCAATCGCGCCGTCTTCCAACCCCTTGCCGGTGCGCGTTACCTCGGCCATCAGGGCCTTCATCAGGTCATCCAGGCCGACCTTGTTCTCCGAAAGGCGCCGCATCTCCAGGTCCAGCAGGAAGCCTACCACCAGGCCCTTGTTGTAGTAGGACAGACCGCCGACGCCATCGGACCCGCCCCCCGACCAGACATCGAGGGAGGCCTGCTCCAGCGTGACCTCGTGGCGCGCCGTGTTGTTCTGGAGCGAGGAGATCTGGTCAGCCATATAGGCAAGCCAGAAGTCGCGTCCCCGCAGGCCCGCCTCCACCACCAGGCGCGGGGCATAGTAGTCGGTGACGCCCTCCATCCACCACAGGTCCTTCACCCGTACCTCGCGGGAATAATCGAACGGCCCGAGCGCGGCCGGGCGGATACGCTTGACGTTCCACGCGTGTACGAACTCATGTGCGGTGAGCGCGAGCGCAGAGCCATTGCGGGTGCGAAGCGCGGCCTGCGGCACGGAGATCACCGTGCTGTTCAGGTGCTCCAGGCCCGCCATGAACCCGGACCGCCGCACCACATGGAAGTGGTAGATGTAGCGCGGGAACGGCGCGGAGCCGAACACGCGGATGCCGGCGTCGCTGATCTTGAAGACGTCCTCCGCCCAGGCCTCGTACCCGGTTCCCTCCGTGCCCACCAGCACAACCGAGAAGGGGATGCCCCGGATGGTCCGGTCGTAGCGCTGGAACGCGCCGATATCCGCAGGGTGATCGGCCAGCGTGTCGTAGTCTGGAGCGGTGAACGTGTCCGGCTTGTCCGTGGGGTCGTTCGCGGTCGCGATCTTCCAGCCGTTCGGCACCTGGTACGTTACCGAGCAGGGGGCCGAGGTTCCGCCCACCACGTAAACGAGCGAGGCCGGGCCGGGCAGGAAGCCGTTCTTCTCGTCCAGGTACGGCTCAAAGAAGCCGTAGTTCCGGTCGCTGGCCTTCAGGTCGTAGGAGAACGTCACCGTGGGCGCCCCGCCGGCCTCGACCCGCCAGGTGCGCGGGTCCACCGGCGTTACGGGCAGGGCCTTGTCACCTGCCGCGGCGGAGACGCGGGAGATATTCTTCTGCGCCTGGGTTATGACGTACCACCCGGGCGTCCACGCCGGGATGGCGAAGGAGACGGTCGGCTCCGTGACCCCTTCGGCGCGTACGGTAACGCGATAGGTCTTGGCGGGGATGTCCGCCACGGCGACGGTGTAGGCCACGCGCGCTGGCGGTGCAGCGGCGGAAGGCAGTGCGAGGGCGAGCAGGACCCCCAGAGCAGCGAGGAGGCAGCGGGCAGCGCGGATGGTCAAGGCGGTGCGTCCTTTCGTACTGCTGTTATACGGCAATACGACAAGAGGACGCTCCCGACAATGCGCTTAGCCCCCTTCGCCGCTGCCGTGCGCGCCGAGCCCCGCGGCTTCGGTCCGGCGGCTCGCGCTGGCGCTGCGGCGGGCCTTGGCGGGCTTCTTGACGCGCGGTTCGTCGCTCATGATCTCGCGCAGCCGGTTGAGCGCCCGCTGCTGCAGACGCGACACGTGCATCTGGGAGATGTTAAGCTGGCGCGCGATCTTGGCCTGGCTCAGCTCGTCGAAGAAGCGCAGGGAGATGACCTCGCGCTCCCGCTCACTCAGCGCCTGGATCGCGGTCCGCAGATCGCCGAAACGCTCAATGTCGTGCAGCGCGCCGTCGGTGCGGCCCAGCAGGTCCAGCAGCGACATCCGCTCGGAGCCGCCGCGCGCCTCCAGCGCCGAGTCCAGGGAGATGGGGTTGACCGCCTCGCTGCACTCCAGCGCCTGGGTCACCTCCTCCTCGTCGATGCCCAGCCGGGCGGCGATCTCCGGGATGGTGGGGGAGCGGCCCAACTCCTGCGTCAGCGTGTGCGCTGTGCGCCGGACCGACTGGTTCATCTCCTGGAGCCACCGGGGCACCTTGATGACGGCCGTCTTATCGCGGAAGTAGCGCTTGATCTCGCCCAGGATGGTCGGCGTCGCGTAGGTGGAGAAGCGGGTCCCCTGGTCCGGGTCGTAGCGATCCAGGGCGTTGATGAGGCCGATGTTGCCCACCTGGATCAGATCCTCGATGGCTTCGCCCGCCCCGAGGAAGCGCGAGGCGATCGAACGCACCAACCGCTGGTGGAAGAACACCAACTGGTCGCGCAGCCGCGGGTCACGGCTCCGGGAGTAAGCGACGGACAACCGCTCCAGTTCCCCCGGCGGCAGAGTGGGGATGTCTACCGCCAGAGGGGTTGTCAGAGAAGAGGGTTGAATGTCCGCCGGTGAGCGCATACGCGTCCGTTTTTTTCCTCCCGGTCATGAGGCTCTGCATAAGTGCGTATGGTTTACCGCCTCGCCGCGACCTGAAACTGAATTGTTGGACGGCAAACCACCCGTTAGTGTTTCGTGGTGGAGGCCCGCAGTCCTAAATATTCACAAATCCTGGTAGGGGCAAAACCGACCAAAGGAGGAACATAAACTATTTCATATCGGAAGAGTGCCCTGGGAAGGCCTTGGCGGTCGGATCGATAAACCGCTTGGCGAAGTTTGCCGCCGTTCCCGCCTCGCCGATGCCCGTAGCGATCAGTTTGAGCTTCCCGGTAAACGTACAGATGTCGCCCGCGGCGAACACGCCCGGAATGCTCGTCTGCATCGTCGTGTCTACCAGGATCGAGTTCTTCTCGATCTCGATGCCCCACTCCTTGATGGTCCCCAGATTGCTCAGGAAGCCCAGGTTCAGGAGCAGGGAATCGCACTCCACTATCTCTTCGTCGCCGCTGCGGTTGTCAAAGATGGTAACCGCCTCTAATTTTTCTTCCCCATGCAGGGCTTTCAGCTCATAGAAGCGGCGCACCGCCACCTTCGTCTGGAGGATCTTCTGCACGGTGTCTTCGTGGGCGCGGAAGCGGTCTGAGCGGTGGATGAGGGAGCACGAGGCCGCATTCTCGTGCAGTGCGAGCGCCCAGTCGAACGCGGAGTCACCCCCGCCGACGATCACAATCCGCTTACCCGCGAGGCTGGCGGGATCGGTCACGTAGTAGTGGACGCCCTTTCCTTCGAGTTCGTCCATCCGGGGAAGGTCCAGCTTGCGCGGCATGAACGCGCCGACGCCGGCCGCAATCAGCACCGTGCGCGAGCGGTGCAGCGCCTTTTCGGTGGTCAGGGTAAAGATGCCATCCTCGCCGCGGGTCAGGTTCAGCACCTTCTCGTTCAGGCAGACTGTGGGAGCGTACTGAAGCGCCTGCTCCACCGCCTGCGCCACGAAGTCCTTGGCAAGGATCTTGGGCAGGCCGCCGATGTCGTAGATATACTTCTCGGGGTAGAGCGCGCCGAGCTGGCCGCCCAGCTGGCCCAGCGAGTCGATGATCTTCGTCTTCATCTGGCGCAGGCCCGCATAGAACGCGCCGTAGAGGCCGGTCGGCCCCCCGCCGATGATCGTGATGTCGTAAATTTCCGGGTCCGGGGACGTCGCGCCCGACGCGGGGGCGGTCGTGGTAGCGTCAGCCTGCATAAACGGTGTTTCCTTGATGACGCGCCGGAGGCAGGACAAGCGGCCCGCGACGACGCAAATACTCGTGTCGCACAAAAACAGCCGCCTGGCCTTCGGGGCCTGCGGCTTTGCGATCCACTGCAATTATATCTTCGAGCGAGCGGCGCTGTCAATTTAAGTGTACTATTTCGGTAGGTGTGTATGGGTACGCGCCGCGGCAGGTGAGGACAATATGCTGACACACGCGGAAGCGGAGTCCGCTCGGCAGAGGGCACTCGCGTACCTGAACCGCGCGGGAATCGTGCTGACCGCGGAGGAGGCGGGGCGCATCGAGGTCGCTGACTTCGGACTGTCGCGCCTGGACTCCGAAGGGCTGCAACTCATCACCTACATCAATACGGAGCGGGTCTGCGCGAAAGACCTGGTCCTGTTCCCCCGACAGACCTGCCCGGAGCACCGGCACCCGCCGGTGGGCAGCGACCCCGGCAAGGAGGAGACGTTCCGCTGCCGTGCCGGGCGTGTCTACGTCTACCTGGAAGGTAGCCCCACCGTCCCCATCCGTGCCGAGATTCCCGCGGGCTCGGAGGCGAACTACACCGTGTTCCATGAGTTCATCCTGGAGCCCGGGCAGCAGGTCACCATCCCGCCGGATACACTCCACTGGTTTCAGGCCGGGGAGGAGGGCGCGGTGGTGAGCGAGTTCTCCACCCGCTCGCGTGACGAGTTCGACATCTTCACCGACCCGCGCATCGAGCGCGCCACAAGGATCGCCCCGCCGTGACCAATCACGAGATCGCGCTCCGCTTCACCCGCATCGCCGACATCCTGGAGATACAGGGCGAGAACGCCTTCAAGGTACGCGCCTACCGGACCGCGGCCGAGACCATTGAGGAGCTGGACGAGGCGCTGTCCGACATTGAGGCGCGTGGCGGGCTGGAGGAGATTCCGGGTTTCGGCCCTGCCATCGTGGGTAAGACCCGCGACTTCCTGACGAAGGGCACCACCAAACTCTGGGAGGAGGTCAAAGACGCCATCCCACCGGGGGTGGTCCGCATGGCCGCCGTCCCCGGCATCGGCCCGAAGACGGTGACCGCACTCTGGAAGGCGCTGAAGGTCGAGAGCATTGAGGAGTTGGAGGCAGCGGCGCAGGCGGGCAGGGTGCGCGAGGTGCCGGGCTTTGGCCCGGGCAAGGAGAAGAACCTCCTGGAGGCCATCGCGCGGTGGCGGCGTCTGTCGGAGCGTGCCCCGCTGTACGTCGCCCTGCCCTACGCCGAGCGGCTGGCCCGGGCGCTGCGGGCGCGCCCCGAGGTGTCAGCTGCCGACCCCGCGGGCAGTCTGCGCCGTGGCCGGGACACCGTGGGGGATATCGACCTGGTCGCTGCGACCACGGATCCCGCCGCGACTGCCGACGCCGTGGCCGCCCTTCCGGGTATCACCGAGGTCTTCGAGCGCGGGGAGCACAAGGTCTCCGCCTTCTCGGACCTGGGGCTGCGCGTGGACGTCCGCCTGGCCGCGCCGGAGGACTACGGGGCGCTGCTCCTGCACTTCTCGTCCGGCCGTGCCCACAATATCCAGCTGCGCGAGTACGCCGAGGCGCGCGGCCTGAAGATCAACGAGTACGGTGTGTGGGATGTCGCCACCGGCGAAGAGAAGTACCGCGGCGGCGAGGAGGCGGGGGTCTACGAGGCGTTGGGCCTGGCCTTTATTCCCCCGGAGCTACGGGAGGGGCGCGACGAGATCGAGCAGGCGGCGGCGAACGCCCTGCCGCAGCTGGTCACGGTCGAGGACTTCAAGGGGCAGCTCCACGAGCACTCGACCTGGTCCGACGGCACGGCGAGCATCCGCGAGATGGTGGAGGCGGCGCTGGCGCGGGGCTATGCGTACCTGGCAATCACCGACCACTCGCCGCTGGTGACGGTGGCGAACGGCCTGAGCGCGGAGCGCGTCCGGGCGCAGTGGGAGGAGATCGACGCCCTGCGCGCCGAGTACGGCGACCGTATCGCAATCCTGAAGGGCCTGGAGGTGGACATCCGCGCCGACGGCTCGCTGGACATGGACGAAGAGATTCTGGCGCAGATGGATGTCGTGGTGGCATCTGCCCACATGCGCTACAAAGAGGACGAGGCGAAGATGACGGCCCGCATCGTCCGCGCGCTGGAGAACCCGCATGTGGACATCCTGGGACACCCCACGGGCCGCCTGATTGGGCGCCGGGAGCCGTTCGCGGTGGACATGGACGCGGTGATCGACGCGGCGGCGCGCACCGGGACGGTGCTGGAGATCAACGCGTCCCCCGACCGCATGGACCTGAAGGACGAGTATGCGCGCCGGGCGAAGGAGCGGGGGGTAAAGCTGACCGTAAACGCGGATGCGCACTCCACCAGTGGCCTGGACCTGCTGAAGTGGGGGCTCTTCATGGCCCGCCGTGCCGGCCTGACCGCGGATGACGTCATCAATACCTACTCGCTGGACCGCCTGCGAGAGACTCTGAAGCATTCGCCCTAGCCACCCCGGAGGGGACAAGGAGGAGGCAGTAAAGTTTGGTCGAGTACGACGCGCACAAGTGGACGGACCACCTGTTCGACATCCGCGGGTCGATGATTCGCGAGATCATCGGGCGCCTGGGCATTCTCATCGTCTGGTCGGCGCTGGTGGTCGCCGTACACCGGTACGTCATGCCGGTCGCGATACCCTCTACACTGCACTCTCTGGTTGGCGTCGCCCTGGGCCTGCTGCTCGTGTTCCGCACCAACGCCTCCTACGACCGCTTCTGGGAGGGGCGCAAGGCGTGGGGAGGCATGGTCAACGAGTCGCGCAACCTCGCCCGCGCCGCCGCGACGTTCCTGAAGGCGCGCCCCGACCTGCGCCGCCGCATCGTCTACTGGAACATCGCCTTTGTCTGCGCCTGTATGCACTCTCTGCGTGGGGAGCGGGGCATCGGCCCGATCGCGGCGCAGCTGCCTCAGGAGGAGGTGGCGGACGTGCTGGACGCCCAGCATGTGCCGCTGGCCGTGGCCATGCGGATTAGCCAAGCCATCGCCCAGGCGCGGACCGACGGTGACCTCACCGATTACCTCACCGTCACCCTGGACAACAATGTCCAACTCCTGATCGACTACCTTGGAGTCTGTGAGCGCATCCACCGTACGCCCCTGCCGTTCGCCTATGTGGTCCACCTGCGCCGCTCGCTGATGATCTACTGCGCGACCCTGCCCTTCGCGCTGCTGGAGCCGTTCGGCTGGTACACCCTGATCGACACGCTCCTGGTGGGATACATCTTCTTCGGTATCGAGGAGATCGGGGTCGAGATCGAGGACCCGTTTGGCTGGGACGATAACGACCTGCCGCTGGAAGACATCTGCAAGACCATCGAGCAGAACCTGCTGGCCACGCTGGAGGACCGCCCGACCCTCGCGGAACCTCTCGGGAAGGGCTGACGCGCCCGCGATGGCACACAGTCCCGCTGACGACTACGCGCCGCTGCCGCGCGACTTCTACCGGCGTCCGACCCTGGAGGCCGCCCGTGCCCTGCTGGGGCAGTACGTCGTCCGCCGCTTCGCGGACGGGGAGCGGGCTGTCGGGCGCATCGTGGAGACGGAGGCGTACCTTCTGGACGACCCGGCGTGCCATGCGTTCCGTGGCCAGACCCGGGCCAACGGCGCGATGTTCGGCCCGCCCGGTCGGGCGTACGTCCACATCAACTACGGCCTGCACTACTGCCTGAACGCCGTGATGAACGAGGAGGGGGTGCCCGAGGCAGCGCTGATCCGGGCGGTCGAGCCGGTGGAGGGCACGGAGCGCCTGTGGCGCAACTACTTCGGCGCGCCGCCGGAAGACCCCGAGGCGGCGGCGCGGGACAAGCGTCTCGGTGCAGGGCCGGGGCGCCTGGCGCGTGCCCTCGCCATCGACAAGGCGACGTTCGACGGCGCCGACCTGACCGACCCGGCGGGCGCGCTCTTCCTCGCAGCGGGTGACCCGGTGCCGGACGCGGACGTGGTGACAGCAACCCGTATCGGTATCACGAAGGGCGCGGACAGTCCGTGGCGCTGGTACGTCCGCGGCTCCCGCTGGGTGTCGAAGCGGTGACTCTTCCACCGCCGGGCCACCTTGTGCTGGCGGCGGGGCTCGCCCTCGCCGTCTCGGGGGCCGCCTGGCGCGCCCGCGCCCTCACCGCCTCCGGCGCGGCGGCGGCGGCGTTCGTGGGCCTGGCGCACTTCGGGTTCGCGGGCGGGCGCGGTGCATCGGCGCTGCTCCTGTTCTTCGTCTCCTCCACCGCCCTCTCGCGCCTCGGCAAGAAGCGCAAGGACGCCCTCGACTATGAGAAGGGCGGGGAGCGCGACGCCGGCCAGGTGCTTGCCAACGGCGGCGTTGCCGCGCTCTGCGCCTTGCTCCTGCCCTTCGCCCCGGGGCCCACCTTCCTGCCCCTCGCCGCGATGCTCGGCGCCCTCGCCGCCGCAAACGCGGACACCTGGGCCACCGAGATCGGCTCTCTGGCGAAGCACCCGCCCCGGCTTATCACCACCCTGCGCCCCGCGCCCACCGGCTCGTCTGGCGCGATCTCTCTGCCGGGGACGCTGGCGGCCCTGGCGGGCGCGGCGCTGCTGGGCGCCGCCTCGCTCCTGTGGCCGGAGGCGGGCGCCTGGCGCGGCGTCCTCGCCGTCACCCTCGGCGGCTTCGCCGGGTCGCTGCTCGACTCGCTATTCGGCGCTACCCTCCAGGTTCAGTACCGCTGCCCCGCCTGCGGGCGCCTGACGGAAAAGCGGGAGCACTGTGGGCAGGCGACCGAGCGCGCCCGCGGCCTGCCCTGGCTGAACAACGACGCCGTGAACACCCTCGCAACCCTGGGCGGCGCGGCGGCCGCCGCCTTGCTATGGACGGCGCTCTCCCAGCGCCCGAGTTAACGCAGGAATTCCCGATGCTGAAGCAACGCATGAGTGAGGAGGCCATTCCCGTCTGTCGTCCGGTCTTACCGGAAACCGGGGCAGACGCCGTAGCCGTCATGGAACCGAAGCCGCGGCGAGGTTTGCCGCTCGCGCACAGCGAGAGCCTCCGCGCGGTTTCTGCCCGGGAGCGGCGGACGGCGCGGTGGGCGTCCCTGACGGGGACCGGTCAGGTCGTGGCCTCCTTCCTGACGCTCGCCTGCTTCGCTTCTCTCTGCTTGATTCTATTCCTCTTGGAGATGCCGGTGTCCCTCGCCATGCTGCGGACCGCCGCCGGGCTGTTTGGCCTGGGCAGTCTGCTGTGCCTGTTTCCCTTGAGGCGCGCCAAAGCCCTGTTGTGCGTCGGGACGGCAGCGGGCTTGATCACGCTGACCGTGCTGACCTGGATTCCGACCGGTTCGCCGCGCCACGCGTTTCTTCGGCATTTTGAGCGCGTTCAGCCGGGGATGACCCTCGCCGAGGTGAGAAACGCAATGGGGCCGCGCCACCCGCTCCAGCAGAGCTATGGGCAGGAGGCGGACGTGCCGAGCGATTTCTCGGGCACCCTGTATATCGGTTCCCATACGCCTCAGGACGGGGGATACAACGCCGATGTTGCGTACATCGATTTTCGCAACGGGCGGGTCGTCCGGACAGACTTTTCCCCGGATTAGCGCCGGAAACGCGCCGCAAAGCGCCCATTAAAGGCTGCCCGTTTCACCGCTCCTTCGGTTTCGGTACAACGGAACCAATGGTGAAACCGAAGGAAGGGCCGGGGGGGCACACCTGGGGCGACGAGGTTAGCGACCTGATGCGGGGCGTCACGGGCGCGGCCATCATCGGCGTGCCCCTGCTCTACACCATGGAGGTGTGGCAGGGGGCGTCGGCGCTCACCTCCCTGAACGTGGTCGCCCTGCTCCTCCTTGCGGTAGCGGTCAGTACGGGCTACAACGCCCTCTCGGGTTTCCGCAGCGACCGTGGCCTCATCCGATCGCTGATGGACGGCGTGGAGGCGGTGGGCATCGGCCTCATCTTTGCGGCTCTCGTGTTGTGGCTGATTGGTGTGATTGATCTCGGTACGCCACCCGCCGAGGCGCTGCGGACGGTGGCCCTGGAAGCGCTCCCCCTGTCTGTAGGCGCGAGCATCGCGAACGGGCAGTTCCCGGCGGGCGAGACGGAGGGCATCGCGGCGGAGGAAGGCGCGAAGGGGCTGCTCCGTGATGCCGGAATTACGGCGGCGGGCGCGGTCGTGTTTGCCGGCAGCGTCGCCCCCACCGAGGAGATCGTTCGCATCGCCTCCCGCGTGGGCGCGGCGGAGCTGATTGGCCTGGTGGTCTTCTCCCTGCTCCTCTCCTACGGCATCATCTTCGTGGCAGACTTTTCGGGCAAGGACCGCCGCCGGCAGACGCCGGGCCTGCTCCAGTCACCCGCGGGGGAGACGCTTCTTGCCTACAACATCGCCCTGACGATCGCCTTCCTGGCGGTCGTCGTCTTCCACGGGATTCGGCCGGGGGAGTCGCCCGCCCTGACGCTGGCGGCGACCGTAGTGATGGCGCTCCCCGCCGCGGTGGGCGGGGCGGCAGGACGGCTACTGGTCTGATGAAGCGCGATGAGCAAAAGTCGCAGGGGCCGCCGAGCCTTCCCGAGCGTGTCTCCTTCGTGGTCACGCTTCTGATTGTGCTCACTGTGGTCGGTGCCCTTGCGGCGGATGCGCTCTCCGCGCGCTCCCGCCGGGCGGCGGCCGGGCCGCCCGCGCCGATGGCCGAGGCGCGTATCGACTGGGGCGGGGTGGCGGAAAAGCGGGAGGGAGAGCGGCGCTGCTGGCTTGTCCCGATCACCGTGGCGAACGTCGGCCAGGTGCCTCTGGTCGAGGTGGGGGTGGTCGTGGAGGTCGTTCAGCCGGACGGCGAGGCGAAGGAGGCGGACGTCACGCTCACCTACCTGGCCGAGCGCGCCCGCGAGACGGTGTATGTGGTCGCGGAGCGCCGCCCGGTGCCGGAGACGGTCTCGGCACGGGTGGCGACGCTCCGCATCCGGCAGAACGCGCGCGGTTATTGAGGGGGCGTGGCGTTCTCAGAAGGAGCGCATAATCTCCCGGTGCCGGAGCTGCTCCTGGTAGAGGGAGCGGTACACCTGGTACTTGGCGTCGTGGTACGCGCGCACGGCCGGGTTCGGGGCGATCACCTCGCCCGCGGCGCTCATCGCCCGCATCGCCTCCGTGACCGAGCCAAACGCCCCGGAGGCGTTCGCCCCGAGGATGGCGGCCCCGAGCAGCACCGACTCGCTCTCGCGGCCCAGCACGATCTCCATGCCTGTGGCGTCCGCGTGCTGGCGCAGCCAGAGCGGGTTTTTGGTGCCGCCGCCCGTCGCCAGAATCTTCGAGATGTGGAATCCGCGGGCGTTCAGCGCCTCCACGATCTCCCGGGTGCCGTAGGCGATCGCCTGGATGGTCGCCAGGTAGTGCAGGGCGTCGAAGTCGCGCGTCTCATCCAGCGGCAGACCGTCGACCACGCCGCGGGCGTGCGGGTCTGCATGGGGGGAGCGGTTGCCCAGGTGGAAGTCCAGCACGTGCAGATCGCGCGTCAGCAGCGCGGCGTCCGACAGACCCTGTTCCTGCGCGAGTTTGGCCACATGCTCATTCAGCACCGCGTAGACCGTGGTCTTCCGATGGTCCGCCTCGTAGGCGATGTCCCGATAGGCCGAGGAGTCCTCAATCACGTGGTCGATCAGCGCGCCGGCCGCGGACTGTCCGCCCTCTGTCAGCCACGTCCCCGGCACCATTGCGCCGAAGTACGGTCCCCAGACCCCCGGGACGAAGACCGGCTCGCGCGAGGCGGCCATGTGGCAGTTAGAGGTCCCGCCGATCAGCGCGATCACGGTCTCCAGCGCGGCGAGGTCCGGCGCGCCATCGCCCTCCCAGATCGTGCCGAGCAACCCCAACCCGCCCGCGTGCGCGTCGATGATGCCCACGGCCACCTGGCAGCCGGTGGTCAGGCCGAGGTGCGCCGCCGCCTCGGGCGTCAGCGGGCCGACCCGCTCCCCGAGCGGTCGGATGCTCTCGGCGTTGGCAATCCGCTCTCCGTCCAGCGCGTCATCAATGCCGATAGCCCGGTAGAAGTCGGCATCCCAGCGGCTTTCGTGGCCGAGGAAGGTCCACTTGCAGACGTTGGTGCAGAGGGAGCGCACATCCCGACCGGATGCCCGGTAGACCAGGAAGTCGGCCAGGTCGAGCAGCTTCCGGGCGCGGCCCCAGGAGGCAGGCAGGTGCCGCTTGAGCCACGCCATCTTTGGCGGCTCCATCTCCGGGCTGATCTTGCCGCCGACGTACTTCAGGACATCGTGCCCCCCGGCGTTGATCTCATCCGCCTCGGCGGTGGCGCGGTGGTCCATCCAGACGATGATGTTCTGTTCGTCCGCGCCGTCCGGCGACACCGTCACCGGGGCGTCGTTCTCGCCGAGCACCACCAGGGAGCACGTGGCGTCGAAGCCGATACCCACGACCGCGTCGGGAGCCACCCCCGACTCCTTCATGGCCCCTCTCACGGCCAGGCCCACTGCCTCCCAGATGTTCTGACTGCTCTGCTCGGCGTACTCCGGGCGGGGACGCCACATCTTGATGGGGAATACCGCCATCCCCCGCCGCTCTCCGGTGAGGGAGAACACCCCGGCACGGGCACTGCCCGTGCCCACGTCCACGCCGACCACGAACTGTTCCATAGCACCGTCCTCTGTCGCCACGCTGCTGCCGGGGCGCTGTTACGTTATACGTTCGTAGTATAGCAAAACGAGACGTTCCGGGACAAGAACGCCGAATCGGGATATGCTCTGCGCATGTGGTGGGGGAAGCCGTTGAACGCCGATCAGCGGGCGCGCGTGCGCGCCGCGCTGGAACTGATGAACCGGGTGCCGGGCTATGAGCCGGTCGCGGCGGATGTGGAACGCCGCCTTGCGTCCGGGCGCGTCCGCTTCGACCGCGGGATGGAGGACCGCGGGGTGGCGGGGCTTTCTGGCCGGATCTACCTGGGGAGGGAGGCGCTGTACAGCTCGCCGCTCAGCCTGGCGGAGACGCTGGTCCATGAGCACTACCACCTCCGCCACCAATTCCCGCTGGAGAAGACCGCCTCATTCTGGAGCGGCGTCTTCACGGGGACGCCCGTAATGCGCCGGTTCGAGCGGCCGGCGTATCGTGCGTCCGCGGACTTTCTGCGGGCGGCGGCGGCAGCGCTGCCAGAGTGGGCCGAGGCGGCGCGCCACGAGGCGGCGGCGGTGGCGGCGACCTACGCCGCCGAGTACGGCGAGAGCCTGATCGTCTGAGGCCGCCCCCCGGAGCCCGAGAGCAGGTCCATCAGGGCGTGCGGCGGGACCGGGCGCGAGTGCAGGTAGCCCTGCATCTCGTCGCATCCCAGGGCGAGCAGGCAGGTGCGCTGCTCCTCGCGCTCCACCACCACAGCGATGGTCCGCTGCCGCAGGGCGTGTGCCAGGTCGATCAAAGCCCGGATGATAGCCCGGTCCTGCCCCGTTCCCGGCAGGCTCTCCACCAGCGCCCGGGACAGCTTCACCCCGTCGGTCGGCATGGAGCGCAACTGCGCCAGCGGCACCAGGCCGTTGCCGAAGTCAGCAATTATCAGGCCGACGCCGCACTGCTTCAGGGCGCGCAGCACGTCCGGCGCGCGGCAGCCGCTTTCGCGCACGGCGCTCTCGGTCAACTCCAGGGTCAGCAGGTACGGCGGCAGCCCGCTCTCCTCCAGCGCGGCGCGCACCCGCGAAACGACCTGCGGGTGCGCGAACTCGCGCACCGTCAGGTTGACCGACACCGGTAGCGTCTGCCCGGCCTGCCGCCACGCCTCGCACTGGCGGCACGCCTCGCGCAGCGCCCACTCGCCCATCGGGACGATCAGGCCGGTCTCCTCGGCGAGCGGCAGGAAGCGGTCCGGACTCAACTCCCCCAGCGTGGGGTGGTTCCAACGCAGCAGCGCCTCAACGCCCACAGTGCGCCCGGTGGTCAGGTCGATCTGGGGCTGGTAGAGCAGGGCGAGTTGGCCGCGCTCCACCGCGAACCGGAGCGACGATTCGAGGGCGCGTCGGTCTCCCGCGTCGAGCGCGGATTCGGCAGACGCCGCCGCGAACATCTCGAAGCGGCTCCGGCCAGCCGCCTTGGCGCGGTACAGCGCGATGTCCGCGTGCTTCAGGAGGGTTTCCGGGTCGCAGCCGTCCCGCGGCGCCAGCACCACGCCCAGACTGGCGGAAACAAAGAGTTCGTGCCCCTCGATGAGGAAGGGAGGGCTCAGCGCCGCCAACAGCGCCTCGGCGGCAGCCTCGGCCGCCGGTGCCGCCGCCCGGGCGTTCGCGCAGGGCAGGAGCACGGTAAACTCATCTCCGCCCATGCGCGCCAGCACTCCGTCCTGGGGCAGGCACGCCCGCAGCCGCTGAGACGCCTCCCGGAGCAACTGGTCGCCGGCGCCGTGTCCCAGCGTGTCGTTCACCTGCTTGAAGCGGTCCAGGTCGCACAGCAGCACCGCCACACACCGGGACGGCGCCCCGGTTTCGGCGGCCTGTCCCAGAGCGCGCAGTTCGCGCTCCAGGTGCGCCTGGAAGCAGGTGCGGTTGGGGAGGGCGGTCAGGGCGTCGTGGGTCGCCTGCCACTGCACGAACGCTTCGGCTTGGCGGCGCTCGGTGATATCGATGACCGTACCCTCGAACCCCTGCACCGAGCCGTTCGCGTCGCACACCACGCGTATCGTCTCCGACACCCAGAAGCGGGAGCCGTCCCGGCGCACAGCCTCCGACTCGATCACCCGCAGGCGGTCGGTACAGTCGCCGGACTCCACTGTGTGCTGGAGCAGAGCATTGCGTGCGGCGGGGTCGGCGTACAACTGCTGCCACGGGTCGTCTACGGCCTGCAGCATCTCCGCGGGGTCATCGTAGCCGAAGAGGTGGGCCATGCGCGGGTTGACGTGCGCAAAGCCGCCGAGGGCGTTGCACTGGAAGATGCCTACCCCGGCGTTCTCAAAAAGGCTACGGTACGGCCCCTCCGTCGAAGCCCACTCAGCAGGAGGGGGGAGCGTATTCGCGAGCGCGAATTGTGAGGAATCGCTCTTCATGCAGCGAGACGCCTTTTGTGTCTCGGGTCCGCAGTCCCCGCGAAGTGGCGATATGGCAGGATCGCCTGTCTGGTTTATCCACAGTTTTGCCGGGACTTAACATGTATTTTTTTGTGTTTCTGAAGGTAACAAGAAAGGCGGGTCGCGCAAATTGCGCGACCCGCCTTTCTTACGTTCTGTTGATCGTCTGGAACGGTTACAGGCGTATATCGATGATGGCGGAAACGCCCACGCCCTTGATGCGCGAGATTGAGGTCAGGTCGCCCGGCTTTGTGGTATCTACCGGGATCAGCCCCTTCACCCGAATCTGGCGTCCGATCTTGGTCTGGCCCTCCACCTGGGCGACCGCCTTCACCTTGTCCACCTGTGCCTTCGGACCCGACACCTGGACCGCGCCCACATACGCCCCGCGCCCGATGGTCACGATGGGGACCACGCGCGTGGTCTCGGTGGTGCCGTTGGGCTTGTTGCCCGTTACCTGGTTCACGAACCGGTCGATCTGCCCGCCGAACTGGTTCACCAGGATCGCAATGCCACCGCCCACCAGAATGTCGCCCAGGTCTTGACCGCGAGCCGCGGGTATCTGGCCAACGACCATTCCACCCAGCATCGCCCCCGCTACTATAGCCGCCGTTTTTGCTTTCTTCATAAAATCACCTTTCTGCGTCGCCCTCCGCCACGAACGTACTGTATCCTCTGTACCCTATACGTTCTCTGTGACGCCGGAGTGACAACTGCTGCGAGCGTCCCGCGCCGGTCACACCGCCGCCGATGCGCGCGCCGCACCCGCGATATGGATAGCGAGGGTGGAGACATCGGCCGGAGTGATACCCGGAACGCGCGCCGCTTGCCCCAGGGAGACTGGCCGGACGCGCGTGAGCTTCTCCTTCGCTTCGGATGACAGGCAGGGGACCGTCTGGAAATCCAGGTCCTCCGGAATCGCGATGTGGTCGCGACGCCGCGCCTCCGCCACCTGGGCGGCTTCCCTGGCGACATACCCCTCATACTTCGCGGCGATGGACGCCTGCTCCAGCGCCGGACCGTCCGCCACCGGGTCCAGGTCGGCCAGCGCTGCCACCTGGGCCTCGGTCGCCTCCGGACGGCGCAGCAGATCGTACAGCGAAACCCGCTCCTTCACCGGACCGATGCCGAGTGCGGCCAGACGGGCATTATCCGCGCCGGTGACCGTCCGCTCCCGTAGCGTCGCCTCCACCCGCTCCATCCGCTCGCGCTTCTGGGTGAACAGGGCGTACTGCGCGTCCCCGACCAGGCCAATGGAGCGCCCCATCTCGGTCAGGCGCAGGTCGGCGTTGTCCTGCCGCAGCGTCAGGCGGAACTCCGCCCGACTGGTGAGCAGGCGGTACGGGTCCGTCACCCCCCGCGTCACCAGGTCGTCAACCATCACCCCGAGGTAGGCATCGCTGCGCGCCACGATCCACGGCGGGCGGCCCTGCACATGCAGGGCCGCGTTCGCCCCTGCCAGCAGTCCCTGCGCCGCCGCCTCCTCGTAGCCGCTGGTGCCGTTGATCTGCCCGGCCAGGAACAGGCCCGCCACGCGCTTCGTCATGAGCGCCGGGGTCAGTTCGGTGGGGGAGACAAAATCATATTCCACGGCGTAGCCCGGCTTCAGCATGACGCACGCTTCCAGGCCGGGCAGGGTGTGCAGGAACTGGAGCTGGACGTCCTCTGGCAGCGACGTGCTCATGCCCTGGACGTACAACTGGTCGTTCTCCCAGCCCTCCTGCTCCAGGAAGACCTGGTGGCTCTCCTTGTCCGCGAAGCGCACCACCTTGTCCTCGATGGAGGGGCAGTAGCGCGGGCCGACGCCCTCAATATGTCCGCCGTACATCGCCGAGCGGTGCAGGTTCTCGCGGATGACGCGGTGCGTGGCTGCGTTGGTGTGGGTCAGCCAGGAGGGGAGCAGGTTGTCGTGCCGTCGGGGCGGTGTGCGGAACGAGAGCGGCGGCGTGTCCGGCTCCGACGGCTGCACCTCCAGGCGCGAAAAATCGACGCTGTCCTTCGCGAGGCGCGGGGTGGTGCCCGTCTTCAGGCGCCCGAGCGGAAAGCCCAGGCGTGCCAGCGAGGCGGACAGACCATAGGCCGCAGTCTCGACGTGGGATGTGCCCTTCACGCCGCGCCCCGCCTCCCACTTCGCCTCGCCCATGTGGCACAGGCCCCGCAGGAACGTCCCGGTGGTCACTACCACGGCGCGAGCGGTCAGCACCTCGCCGTTCGCCAGGCGGACACCCGTAATGGTTTCGTCCCCGTTCGCGGTGAGCAGCTCCTCAACCATCGCCTCGCGCAGCGTCAGGTTCTCCGCCGACTCCAGCACCGCGCGCATGGCGGCGGGGTAGCGCTCCACGTCTACCTGCGCGCGCAGGGCGCGCACGGCGGGGCCCTTGCCCGTGTTCAGCATGCGGAGGTGGGTCAGAGTGGCGTCCGCCACCACCGCCATCGCGCCGCCCAGCGCATCAATCTCGCGCACCAGGTGGCCCTTGGCCGGGCCGCCGATAGAGCAGTTGCAGGGCAGCCAGCCGATGCGGTCAAGGCGCCCCGTCACCAGGAGCGTGGCGCAGCCCATTCGGGCCGCCGCCAGGGCCGCCTCGCAGCCCGCGTGCCCGCCGCCGATCACCAGTACGTCGCAGTCGTGTGTCACGCCCTCATTATAGCCTTTCGGCCTGCCGCCGGTAAGGAAGGTGCCGCTTGGAATGGTAAGAACGCCCCCGCGCCGGAGTCCGGCGCGGGGGCGTTCGATAAAGGAAGGTATCAGGCAGCAACCGGTTCGCGGTCACGTCCGCTGCCGCTCTTGCGGCGCCGCTTGCGCCGCCCGGGGTCGCCGCCTTCCCCGGTCTCCGGTCGTGGTCCGGATCGCTCCGAGGACGGGCGCGGGGCCGTCTCGGTGGGCGGGGGGGTGGAAGGAGCGCTGCCGCTGCCCCCGCTTCCCCGACCCAGCACCTCCGCGGTGCCAAGGGAGCGTCCCGTCTTCGTAAGGCGGGCGCGCACGGTCTGACCGAAGTACTTCGCTCCCTGTGGCAACTCCACCAGGTAGCCCGACTCGGTCACCCCCATAGCCGCCGGGGGGGCGAGCAGGGCGTTGCGCTTGACCTGAAGCTCCACCACCTGGCCGCGGCGGTACGTCAGGTACTTGCGGTCGAAGTCGTCCATCTTGCCCGGCTGGATCTCGTACTTCTCCTGGTGCATGCCCTCGGAGACGCGGACGTACAGCGCGCGCTCCAGCGTGTGCTCGAAGCGCTCAATCTCCTCGCCGCCCTCGCCCACGAAGTAGGCTGCGACCTGGGGGCTACAGGTGACCAGGAACGCCTCCGAGGCGTTCTGCGCGCGGGACAGGCGGCCAAGGTCGCGGGCGATCTCGATGCTGACCGACTCGGCGGAGGGGATGCGTCCCTGCCCGCTGCAGTAGGGACAGACATCGTCCATCTGCTCGTTCACGGTTTCGCCCGTGCGCTTGCGGGTCATCTCAATCAGCCCGAGGTTCGACAGGTGGCTGAACTTGCAGCGCGACTTGTCCTTCTTCAGCGCGGCCTCGAACGCCTGCTCGACCCGCTTGCGGTCCGCAGCGGAGTTCATGTCGATCAGGTCGAGTACGATGATGCCGCCGAGGTCACGCAACCGGAGCTGCCGCGCGATCTCCTGCACCGCCTCCAGGTTCGTCTGGACGATGGTATCGGACAGGCCGGAGGTGGAACCGGTGAACTTGCCCGAGTTAACATCGATGGCGACCAGCGCCTCGGCCTGGTCGATTACCAGGTAGCCGCCGGACTTGAGCCACACGCGTCGCTTCAGCAGGCGCTCAATCTCCTGCTCGATGCCGAAGTGTTCGAAGATGGGCTTCTCACCGTCGTACAGGACCACGCGGTCCTTCAGGTTGGGGCCAAAGAAGTCCAGCAGTTCATGGGCCTGCCGGTAGTCAGCGGCCGAGTCCAGAATCAGCTTATCCACGTCCTGCCCAAAGGCGTCGCGCAGGATGCGGAAGAGCAGAGTGAGGTCCTGGTACACCAGGTTCGGCGCGGGCGTGACCGCGGCCTTGGTGCGGATGTCGGCCCAGGTGCGCTCCAGGTAGTCCAGATCCTGGCGCAGTTCGCGCTCGGTCTTATCTTCCGCTTCGGTGCGCACGATAAGGCCGTAGCCGGGGCGCCGGATGTTCTCCACGATCCGCTTCAGCCGGTCGCGCTCCTTGGGATCATCGATCTTGCGGGAAACGCCGGTGCTGTTCTCGTCCGGCATGAACACCAGGTAGCGACCGGGCAGGGAGATGCGCGTGGAGACACGCGACCCCTTGGTGCCGCGCGGGCCTTTCACGACCTGCACCAGCAGCTCCTGGCCGCGCTTGACCATGTCGCGGATATTGGCGTGAGGGCGCGTGCGGCGTCCCCGGCGGTCGTGCTGCGCCGACGGGGCGTCGCCGTCCTCGTCCTCCCCGTTGCCACCGGGCACGATGTCTCCGGCATAGAGGAACGCATTCCGCTCCAGGCCGATGTCCACGAACGAGGCGTCCATGCCCGGCAGGACGTTTTCTACACGTCCCTTATAGATGCTCCCGACGACGCGCTCTTCGCGCTCAATGTGAATCTCTACCAGTTGGCCGTCTTCGCGGACCGCGATGCGCGTTTCGCGCGCGTCCGCGTTGACCAGGATCTCTTTGGACAAATTACTCCTCCCCCTTCGGTGTGTTCGGCCCGCGCCCGCCGTCGGTACGGTGGGGGACCGTGGGAGAAAACAACGTTACTGCACTACGATGACGGAGCCGCCCCGTTCTGGGAGGCGTCAGACGATGTGCCTGCCTTCGTTCCGGCCTTGCGGAAGGTCCAGAAGCGGGCGGCAGTGAAGTTCCAGGCGGTCACCACGATGGTGGCGCAGATCTTTGCGGCCGTGACCGCGCGCGCGGAGAACGCTTCCTTACCCTGCCCCAGTGCGATCAGACTCAATACCTCGGCCGGCGGCCGTTTGACGTTCGTCAGGTCGAGGGCGGAGGCGGCGATCAGCGCAAGCGTCATGATGCTGACGTTTAGCAGCCAGCCGATGATGTTGGTGAGAAGGAACTTCGGGTACTGCTTGCGGGGGTCGCCCTCCAGGGCGCGAAAGGTCCAGCGCCGGTTCCAGTAAAAGCCGTTGCAGACGGCAATCAGGAAGGCGATAGTGGTCGCGATGAACAGGGGGACGCCCAGCCGGGTGTGTAGCAGCAGCAGGATGCTCAGGTCAATGGCAAACGAGGAGAGGCCGACAATGCAGAACTTGATGAACTGCCGCAGCCCGCTCCGTTGGAGCAGGGCGGCAGCCCCGGGGCCAAACGCCATAAACGTGTCTCTCTCCCGCGCTTCCCGCGCATCCTGATTGGATTATAGCATATAGGGTGCCTCGGCACTCCCGCCCCGTACTCTTCCTTCCGGAGTGCGCCGCGCAGTGCAGCCTGTAGCCCGATTGACACGCCTCTGCAGCGCATGGTACCATCCGCCCGTGCTCACCACGACTGCCTCCACTTCTGAATTCCCGAAGGTCTATGTGTTTGACCTGGACGGCGTGATGTACCGCGGTTCCGAACCTGTGGTCTACGCCGCCGAGACACTGGAGCGGCTCCGCGCCCGAGCGGACAAGCCCCGCCTGTACTTTCTGACGAACAATTCGTCTCAGACACGCGCCCACTACCGCGAAAAGCTGACCGCGATGGGGATGCCGTGCGAGGAGGAGGAGATCGTCACCTCCGCCTCCGCTACCGCAGCGTACCTGCGTCTGCACCATGATGCAGTGGGCAAGCGCGCTCTCGCGGTGGGCGGCATCGGGATTGTGGACGAACTCACGCGCGCCGGGATCGCGACGGAGCGGGCAGGGGACACGGAGGCGCGTGAGGGCGAGCGCTTCGACTTCGTCGTCGTGGGAATGGACCGGGATTTCGACTACGAGCGCCTCTACCGGGCGCAGCAGGCGATCCTCGGCGGCGCGCTTTTCGTGGCGACGAACCGGGATGGACAGTATCCCCTGGAAGGCGGGCGTGTCGTCCCCGGCGGAGGCAGCATGGTCGCCGCCGTCCAGGCGGCCGCGGACGCCGTCCCTCTGGTGATCGGCAAGCCCGAACCGTATGGCCTCCAGACTATCCTCGACCTGGCAGGCGTCGCTCCGAGCGAAGCGGTCATGGTGGGGGATCGACTGGATACCGATGTCCTGTGCGGCAACCGTCTGAACGTCCCCACCGTCCTGGTCCTGACCGGCGTCACCACGCGCGAGCGGGCCGAAGCGCTCGCTGCTGCCGACCCTGCTCTGGCCCCGGGGCGCATCATCGAGGACCTGCGCGACCTGTAGCTTAGAGCCAGGAAAGGCTGCCGGCCGTAGGGCGCGCTTCCACAAGCCGCAGGAAGGCATCCTCCAGGGTGGCATCTTTGCCCGCGCGGGCGCGCAGTTCGTCCATCGTGCCCTCGCCCACAATCCGCCCCTGGTGGATGATGGCAGCGTGCGTGCACAGTCGCTCCACCGTCTCCAGCACGTGCGATGTGAAGAACACCGTGGTCCCGCGCTGCTCCGTGACATGCTTCAGCAGGGCGCAGAGCGTCCGTACCGAAAGCGCGTCCACCCCATTGAACGGCTCGTCGAGGAAGAGCACCTGCGGCCCGTGGATCAGCGCCCCGGCGAGCGCTGTCTTCTTCTTCATCCCCATTGAGTAGTCCGCGATCAGGCGGTCGCGGGCATCCGAAAGGTCCAGCAGCGCCAGGAGTTCGTCCGCGCGGCGCCGCGCCTCCCTGAGCGACAGACCCTGCATCTGCCCGGCGAACTCCAGGTGTTCGGCGGCGGTCAGGTGCTCCCAGAGCGTCGTCTCCTCGTTCATCACCCCGATGTGCCGCTTCACTGCCATCGGGTCACGGGTGACGTCCACGCCTGCCACGCGAAGCGCCCTCGCCTCACTCGGGCGCACGAAGCCGCAGAGCATCGCAATCGTCGTGGACTTGCCCGCGCCGTTCGGTCCCAGGAACCCGTAGAACGCGCCCGGCGGAACGCTCAGGTCGATGGCGTCCACCGCCGTGCGCCGGTCGCCATACCGCTTGGTCAGGCCCCGCGCGAAGATCGCGGCTCCCACTCCCTTCGTTTCTGTCATATGCGTTCGCTACCTTCCGTCCAGCATTCGGATAATCTGCGGCTCGCGCCGCGCCAGGACCCGCGCCGCCAGGAAGAGTGACCCGGCGTAGAGCGCCGCCAGCACCGCCGCCCCGGCCAAAGGCTGCGCCCAGAGCGGCAGGAGCGTCAGCGGCCACAGTAGCGCCCACACCGACAGGCCGAGCAGGACGTACAGGAACGCCAGCGATTTCTCCGGCTCCCATTCGAACTTCTCGCCCCGCTTCGCGATGGGAAAAGGGGCCATTACCGAGACCACGTTTCCTGCTGCCGTCAGAGCCACGACGGTGGCCGGCAGCCAGAGGAGGAAGGGCACGATGAGGTGCGGCTTTTCAGCCACCAGGCACAGGCCCGCTATCACCAGGCCATCTACAAGGAGGAGAAGCCCACCCAGCGCCAGGTTGCGACCCGCGATCAGGTGCGTCCGCGCCACGGGAAAGCCAAGCAGAAGGCGAGCGGTTCCGGCCTCGTTGCCGAAGCGGTCGCAGAGGAGTTGGACCTGCCACAGCGCGGCATACAGCATCACCCCCATGCCGAGCAGGTCCCACATGTTGCGCACGGAGTCCGCCCCCAGGTCCGGCGCAATCCACGCCAGGAACACCGCGAGTAGCAGACTTGCGGGCGTCCGCAGCCCCAGGTGCGCCTGGGGGGCGCGGGTCAGGCCGCGCCACTCATGCGCCGCTACCGCCCGTACCTGCTGCCAGGCCGTCGGGGGCTCTGGTATCGTCGCGGTATCAGGGCGTGGCGGCCTCCAGCCCTGCCGTGTCGCCGCGCCGGCAGTCGCCTCGCGCGTCCATACCAACTGGAGAAGCTGCGCGGCGCCGGCGAGAGTCCCCACCGCCAGCGCTGCCAGCGCCAGCAGATATCCCGCCGCTGCGAGAATACGCCCGCGCTCGGCCTCCTGCAGGCCCATCGCTGCGATCCCTGACGGCAGCCAGCGTACCACGCGCTCGATCGCGGCGCTCGGTTGCTGCTCGGCCACGGGGGCAGGTGCGGGAGCCTGCTTCAGGACCGCCGTGACGGAGGGCTTTTCCGTGGTCGCGGCCAGGGCGGGCGGCAGGCCGAAGTACACGCCGAGCGCCAGCGCCGCCACCAGAACCGCCCATGCGGAGGAGCGCCGCCCGCGCGCCAGGAGCGCCGCGCCCTGTTCCAGCACCTGCCCCGCGGCCGCTGTCTGCAGAAGCAGGGCAACCAGCAGAGCGGCGGTGAACACAGCGGCGGCTCCGCCCGCAACGCTGTAGTTCCGGAACACCGCCCACAGGGTCGGCAGGGCAAAGAGCAGGGGGAGGTCCAGCAGCGCGCCCAGCGCCGCCGCGCCGGCTACATGCCACGGGCGCGCGGGCATCGGCTTCACCAGCGAGGGCGGCACCGCGCGTCCCAGCGTGGCCCACCCGCCCGGCAGCAGTAGGAGCAGCAGCCAGACCCCCTGGAGCGTGAGAAGGAGGACGCCGAGGAACGCCGGGACCCGCTCCGGCGGCAGCTCCGCGAACTGCCGGGAGGCGTCGCGGGCGGCGGCGAGCGCGGCCGGGCCGAAGACGAACAGCGCAATGCCCATGCCGCCCAGCACGGAGGGCTTGCGGACGAGGGTGCGCGCGGTCACGCGGGCGCGCAGCAGGAGAAGCAGCCAGAGCGGGCGAAGGCTCATCCCTGCCTGATACGGACGATATTTACGCGATGTTTCGGCGAGTTTTCACCCCGACGCGGCGTCGGCCGCGTAAGACGCCCATGGTGCGGCTTATGCCTCTGCTTCCGCCTCATCGTCCGCCGGCCATAGCTCCTCGATGGCCGGGATTCCCAGGCGGGCGCGCTCCTCACGGGCGGTAATGCACTGCCGCTCCAGTTCGTGCCCGAACGCCTCTACGTCCTCCGGGACGCAGTTGAGGCGCGCGAACTGGCGCAGGGCCAGGCTCTCATCGGGAGCGTCCTTGTCGGGGGCGGGGGAGAGGTACACCTGGACGAACACGTTCGGGATGCGCGCCCGTCCGTAGCGTTTCCCCCAGAGGACGATCTCCAGCCACCCTACCGTCTCGCGAACGCTTAAAGGCGGCCTGCCGAGCAGTTCCCCCTGGGCGGCCCCTTCGTCCAGATTGAACGGGGCGATCATGTCGACCAGGTGGGGAGCGTTCTGAAATGCGCGGGCCATGCGAAACACGTAGAAGTGGCCCGCGTCGCGCCCGAAGACGCTGAACGGCGCGTCGAAGACAGACGCGCCGTCCACCGTCAGCGCAGCGCGGTAGGCGTCCCGCGGTCCGTCGAGCGTCGGTCGGATGGGCGTCAGCTCGAACTGAATCGCCTTTCCGCCGGAGGTACTGCCGGTCAGTATCGCCACGGCGAATCCCTTTCAAGAAGGCTGTGAGGGGATCAGGGGGCGATGTTGAGCCAGTCGTGGAGCAGGAAGTGGATGCGCCCGATCAGCAGCGACAGGCGCGCCATGATCGTGCTGCCGAAGATCGCGCCGAAGGCGAACATCAGGACGTAGCGTCCGAACTTCGAAACCGACGCGACCGCCTTGTTCTTCTGCTCGAACGAGAAGAAGAAGTAGCTCATGACCGCGACCACGATCGCCAGGAACAGAACGTTGTTGAAGACCGCCGAGTAGGGCGACAGGGCGTACGCACCGGGGGCGGTCGCCTCCGGCGGGTTGACCAGCGGCACCGAGACCACCGAGCGGATGAGCGGGAACTGCACCGCCGCGTAGCGCTGGAACGCCTGCCCGGCCGTCAGACCGAAGAAAAGCCCGAAGATCAGGCGGCTCATCCAGGCGTGCTTGCGCGAGTACACCGTGTAGAACATCAGGCCCACAGGCACCGCGCAGGCCCACCACCACCGGCCCTCCTGCACCATCGGCTCCCACCAGCGCGGCTTCAGCGTGTCGTTCCAGGTCAGGTACAGCAGGTAGCCGGTGCCAAGGCCGATGTACAGATGCTCGAAGAAGCGGAAGACCTTATTCTCCCGGTACAGGATAGAGTACAGGCCGAGCGTGCAGAACGCGGCAATCCAGACGACGATTCGTTCGGTGGGCATAGCGCTAGGCTCCCCCTCTGCTGCCCGCGCGCCGTCGGGACAGGAACAGGGACAGGTTCCCGAGCGCGATCAGGAAGAGGATCACGAAGTGCGCCCAGGAGAGCGACGGGCTAACCTGTGTGGCGAAGCCGGGAGATTGGAGCAGCGTCTCGTACTCGCCCGCGCCCTTGAGGCCGTTTAGCATCCCCTGAATCTGGCCGGAGCGCAGGAAGGGGTACGCCTCCACCGCCATAACGGCGGTACAGGAGAAGAGCAACGGCACCGGCTCGTCGCCCGCCGCGCGGAAGTAGGCCAGCCAGTACTCCAGCGTGTCTGCGCTCGCCGTCTCCACCACAAGGCCGATGTCATCCACGCCGCGCACGCCCTGCATCACGGGGATCTGACCCAGCGGCGTTCCCTTGATGTCCTTGCCGATGGTGCCGGGGATGTCGCGCGCGAGCGCCTTGACGTTGAGCGCGATGTCGCCGGTCTTGAAGCCCCAGTTCACGTAGTCGCGGCCGTACTGGTAGCCGAACTGCGAGGCGAGTTTATCCGCCGTCTGCTGCCCGAGTTCACGCCCCTGCGGGTCGGCGAACGAGACGATGGCAAACTTCAGGCGGTGGCGCATCACATGGCGCATGGCGCTCTCGTACTGGTTCAGGTTCTCCGTAGCGGTAGAGGCGGAGAAGTTGGCTACCAGGAGGACGAGCTTATCCCGGCGCTTGGGGTCGGCGGCCACGCGCTCGACCGTGTCATAGAAGCTCTGCGTCTCCGGCAGGATGACCGCACTGCCCCCTTTGCTGGGGAACAGCATCGGGAGAGCAACCGCCAGGAAGAGCAGCAGGTAGAGCCAGCGCCGGTCGATGTCGTGCATCCACTTTCCCATCGTCGCGCCCGCCTATACGTCCTTCTCGAAGTAGGAGCCGCGCTCCAGCGAGAGCCAGAGGCGAATGGAGGTCGAGAGCGCGCCCAGGCCAAGGCCGAGTTCCACCGCGAGCAGAGCCGGGGTGCTGGCCCGGGTGAGAATCCACTCCCGGATGTTTTCTACCCGCAGGTTCGACAGGAACCCGGAGGTCGGCAGACCCGCCGTGAGCCCCTGACCGAGCGAGACCTGCCCCAGCATCACCAGCGATGCCGACACCAGCAGGATGGTCGCCTCCACGGAGCGGGCGCGGAACGCGCGGTACGCCGCCGAGACGATGTAGAACGCCACGATGGAGAACATGGCGGCGTCCAGCGACTTCAGGCCGCCGTCGAAGAAGAGCGAGAACGCCGCCTGATTGATGGGGTTCGGCCGGTACTCCTTCAGGAGGCCGGTGACCAGGATGCCGAACATCGCCGCGAGCAGCAGCACGGAGAAGCCCCAGCCCTGGCGTCGCCGGACGATGTTCTTGGTATGCAGCGTCAGCAGCGAGTATACGCCTACGCCTACCGCAAACGACAGCAGCACCTGGTTGACCTGTGCGATGGGAGCGCGATAGTCAGTCAGGAAGTTCGCGCGCGTTGTCGGGTCTACCGGCAGGAAGAACTCGGCGATGTAGAACAGGCCCGCCAGGAACGTCACCAGCGCGATCAGCGGCTTGCGCAGGCGGCCCGGCACCAACTGGAGCGAGGTGACCAGTACGCCCGACACGAGCAGCGCGCCGGCGATGTAGAGCCACAGTTCCGGACCGGTCTTCGGCGTAAACATGGCGTCAGCCTCCCGCCCCGGCAGCGGGTGCCACCGGCCGCAGCATCTCCGCCCACGGCACGGCCTGATCCGCAAACAGGTTGACCACAAGCGGGACGTTCAGTGCCGTCAGCACGACGCCGAGGAGGATGAAGAAGAGCAGGACCGCCTTGCCGATGTCCTGGCCCACGATGGCGCCGAGCAGAGTGGGCTGCCGGGTCAGGTACGCCGTGGCGGCGTAGAACTCATCCCCGATCAGAACGTAGTCGCAGGCGGCGATAAAGAACGGCACCTGAGTGGTGGAGGGGGTGCCCGCGACCTGCACCGCGCCGACCCGGTTGCCGTTCTCGGCGATAATCAGCGCCTCCGCGAAGAACGTGCCGAACAGGAAGATCGAGGCCACCTTCTCCCGATTGATGAGGCCGGAAACGCCTGCGGCGTAGGCGAACTGCCGGTCGGACAGGAACATCAGGTCGTCCAACTGGAACGCTTCGGGGCGCCCGCCGCGGGTGTACGCCTCGCGCAGCGCCTCCTCGGCCACCGGCATAAGCGCCGGGATGCGCACGGGGACGATGACCCGGTTGCCGAAGCGCGCGGCCGCCTCAGCGACGTCGGAGACGATGGCGAGAGCCTGCAGGGTGATAACACCCTCCTGCGCGTTCAAACCGCCCAGGCCGAACGAAGCGAGCATGGGACGGCCCATCTCGGCGGAGCGTCCCACCGCCTCGTCGATGGCGGAAAGGCCGGGGATGCGCCGGATGAAGAACCGCTTGCCGCTCTGCGCCCACAGAACCATCCCGACGATTACCGCGAACAGGCCCAGCAGGAAGACACGAGCGAAGGGCGTGGCGTGGTCCATAAGCTCAGCGCGCCTCCTCCAGGCGAACGATCAAGGAGTCTACCGCAGCCGGGTCGCTGAGCAACTGCGCGAGCGTCCGCAGCCGGTCGATGCCAAGCACCGGGCCGAGCAGCGGGGCGAAGAGCAGCGCGCCATGCGCCGCCAGGTAGCCGAACGGCCGGTGCATCTCCAGGGCAAAGATCGCGGGCGCCTCCAGGCCACGCTTGCGCACAGCCTGCGCCGCCGCGTCCAGCAGGCGGTCGCGCTCCTCGGCGGAAAGGGGAGCATCCCAGGTGTCCAGTACCGCGTCGTTCATGGCGTGTGGCTCTCTTCCGGGCCCGCTTCCGTCTCGCCGCGCCACAGGCGGCGCACCGTAGCCAGGACCGCCGCGTCGTTGCCATCTGCGAAGTCCAGGCGTACGCCCCGGAAGTCATCCAGGCGCGTGGGGCGGGCGAAGGGGGAGAGGTGCACGCCGTCGCGGCCGTGCGTCGCGCGCTTGACGTCCTCCCACGCCAGGAACAGGCGCGCGGGGCCGTTCGCCACGTGTGCGCCGCGTGTGGTCAGGCGGAACTCCTGCGGGAACAGGTACTCACGCAGGGCACAGGTCAGGCCGACCAGCGGTAGAAACAGCGCGACCGGGTGGGGGAACAGAAGATACCACATGCCGAGCGCGACAGCATAGCCGATGAGGACGATGCCCAGGCGACCCGGCTCTGTGCGCAGGCGGTGGACGCGCCAGGCAAGGACGGTCGTCTCGGCGCCGGAGGCGGCGGGAGGTATGGGGGCGGGAACGGCGGCTGGGCAGGCGTCAGCGGTCGGCATAAAGGCAGGTCGGAAAGGACGTCTCTGCGGGATGCGCCATTATAACGCTCGCCTCTTTCCCCTGTCAAGCACGCGGCGGGCACGAAATCGCGCGGGAATACGTCTCTAAAATACGGTGGCGGAAACGCCCATAATGAAGGCGGACCATGCCGAATCTCCCCCGCAAATCACGCACCGGCCGCGCCACAGCAGCTGTGCTCACGCTGGCGCTCCTCGCGGCTCTGGGCGCCGCCCCCGCGGCCCTTTCAGCGCGGGCCGATATTGAGTACGCCGTATTCGACCCGTCCCCGGCGGGCACGGTCTTCTACGCACGCGCCCCCGTGCAGTGGCGCGTCGTTCCGCTCGGCGGGAGCCGTGTGACCGACTTTTCCCTGACCATCAACGATCAGCGCGTGGATGCAGCCTACGACGCCGCGACCGGCGCCGTAACGCACCTGCCGGGCAGCGCGCTGCCGCCGGGCGTCCACCGCGTTCGCGCCCTGGTCACTCTCGACGGTGAGGCGAATATCGACCGGGAGTGGGAGTTCCGGGTGGACCGCCGGGCGCTCCCGACCCTGCCCGCGCCGCAGCCGAAGCAGGGGGCGGTGCTGAACGCGGTGAACCGGGTTCGTCAGGACGCCGGCCTGCCGGCGCTGCGTCCCGACGCGCGCCTCTTCGCCGCCGCCCAGGCGCACGCCGAGTACCTGCGCCGCAATAACGCCGGGGGGCACCTTCAGGTGCCCGGCCGGCCGGGCTTTTTGGGCCGGCAGCCGAGCGACCGCGCCCGGGCCTTCGGCTACTCCGGGGGCTCGTACGAGGACGTAAGCCAGGGCGAGCCCGATCCGGTACGGGCGGTGCAGGGGTTGTTCGACGCCCCGTACCACCGCGAGCCTTTCCTCCAGTTGGGCGACTTTGAGGTTGGAGCCGGCGCCGATGGGGACCGCATCACCGTGCTGTTTGGGATGGGGCGCGGCAGCGGGATAGTCCGGTTCCCCGGCGCGGGCCAGAAAAACGTCCCGCTCTCGTGGGATGGGAACGAGACGCCGGACCCGCTCCGGCACCATCGGGGGCCGGACGGACGCCGCCCGCGCGGGCCTTTTGGATACCCTATCACCCTGTTCGTCTACGACCGGGGGCTCACGCCCGATGCGCCGAAGGTCCGCATCCGAAGCGCGCTGCTCGCCACTGCCGACGGGCGGGTCGTCCCTGCCTATGTCAATACGGCAGCGAACGACGAGGCGCTGAGCGGGGGCAGCGTTCTCCTGATTCCGCACGCTCCCCTGAAGCCCTCCACGGACTACCGGGTGATCGCCGAGTTAGATCGCGGCCGCACCACTGAGACCCTCTCCTGGTGGTTCCGCACCGCCGGCCGGTAGTGCCGCCCGCCGCCGGTGCGCGTTTGAAGAGCGGCGCCCGCCGCGTTACAATCCCTGTGGCATGGGCGAAGACCTCACGCGCAGCAATCTGTCGTTCAAGACGCTCTCGAAGTACGCCCGTCGCGCGGTGGGTACGGGGAGTGTCCGCGATCTGCTGTCCGATTACGCCCGCGCGGCCGTGGCGGCAACCGGGGCGCTGCGCGGATTTGTGGCGCTGGCGGAGTTCGACGCCGGCGGTCTGGTGATTGTCGCGACCGCCGGGGCGGACTGGACCGAAGAGCACCGGCGCAACCGCCTCGCGGACCGCGACGGCGCCGGGACCATCACCGCGCGCGTGGCCTCCACGTGCCGCCCGGTGTGTGTGGGCGATGTGACGCAGGCTGTGGCGCCGGACTACCGGCCGTTCTTCCCGGGGGTCCGCTCCGTGCTCGCCGTCCCCATCGCTCTGGATGCCGAGGAGCGCGTGCGCGGCATCCTGAATGTCGAGAGCGACCATGCCGATGCCTTCACCCGCGAGCACGAGGCGTACGTCAGCGTCCTCGCCTACTCCGCTGCGCTGCGCCTTGCGGCCGAGGACCTGCGCGCCCGCGAGGCCGCCCTGGTCCAGATGGGGCGCGAACTCGCGGTCGCCCCGGACATCTCCCATCTGACGCGGCGGGTGGTGGAGATCGCGGGGGATATCCTGCGCTTCGAGGACTGCTCCCTGTTCCTGATCGACCGCACCTCCCGGCGGCTTGTCCTGAAGGCCACGCGCGGCTCACTGCGCGATCAGGTCTCTTCCGCCTCCTACGAGGTGGGCGAGGGATTGACGGGCTGGGTGGCGGAGCACGGGAAGTCGGTGCGTCTGGGAAGTCCGGATGAGGACCCGCGCCACAAGGGGCTGTACCGAGAGATTACCCCCGTGGAGGCGGGCGCCTTCCTGGCCGTGCCGATCAAGTCGATGGACGGTGTGGTGGGCGTGCTGCGCGTGCTGCGGCGCAACTCCACCTCGCCCTGGTTCCCAAACGATTTCACCGAGGCGGACGAGGAGGTTCTGGCCACCATCGCGTCCCAGGTGGGCGCGGCCATCGACAACGCCCGCCTGCTGGACCGGGTGGTTCAGTCGGAGCGCATGGCCGCCTGGGGCGAGATGAGCGCCATGACGAGCCACCAGATCGGCAACCGCGTCTTCGCGCTGAAGGGAGCGCTCAACGAACTGGAGTACGTGGTGGACGTCGCAGGGCCGCCGGACGCCCCGCTGGATGCGCTTAAGCGGCGCGATGTGGCGGAACTTCTGGGGGAGATGCGCGACGGGGTGGCACGCCTGGAGGAGATGCTGGGCGAGTTCCGCGACTTCGTGCGCGCCGGTGCGCTGGCGCTCGCCCCAGTGGACGCCGCCGAGGTCGTGCGCGAGGTGGTGGCGGATACGTTCCCGCGGCGCGATACCATGCGCCTGGAGGTGAACCTCGGCGACGAGAGCCTTCCGGTGCAGGCGGATGCGGTGAAGCTGAAGCGCGCCTTCGCCGAACTGGTAGAGAACGCCGTCACAATGCGCGAGGCGGAGGGCGGTACGTTCACCGTCACCGCGCGCCGCCTTACCGGCGAGGCGGCGCAGCAGCGGGGCATGGCGCTGCCGGCGCCGGTCAGCGGGCGCGGGCCGGCGGCGGGATACGCCCACGTGGTGTTTGAGGACGACGGGCCGGGGGTGGCGGAGGAGAATAAGGAGCGCATCTTCCAGCCCTTCGTGACGTCGCGCAGCCGCGGTATGGGGCTGGGCCTGGCCATCGTCCGGGGGATTATCGAGGCGCACCACGGGGCCATCGCCGAGACCGGCACTCCGGGGAAGGGCGCACGCTTTGAAGTGTTTCTGCCGTTGACCGCCGAGAACCGCGGGAGCCCGCCCGGGGTGGGCGCCTGAATTCAGGAGACAAACCGATCGATGTGCCGGATTCTGATAGTGGACGATGACGACAGCGTGCGCGTCGCGCTTGCCCGCCGCCTACAGCGCGAGGGGTACGACGTGGACCAGGCCGCCTCCGAGTCGGAGGGGAGCCGCGCAATCGCGGGCAGCGACCGTGGGTATGACGTGGTCATCACGGACATGAGCATGGACGACTCCGAGTCGGGCGTACGCATCCTGGAGGCCGCCGTGGCGCGGGATGTCTTTACGGAGGTCATCGTCCTCACCGCCTACGGGAACGTGGCGAACGCCGTCGAGTGCATGAAGCGCGGCGCGTTCGACTACGTGGAGAAGAGTCTGCCCGGGGTGGATGTCTTCGAGTTGCTGGTGCTCAAGGTCGAGCAGGCCGCACAGCGGAGGCGTCAGGCGCTGCAGACCGTCCGGCGCCTGGAGCAGTTCCCCCGGACCCCTCCCGCCTGACCCGCGTCGGCGACCCCAGCGAGTAGCAGTAGCGAGTAAACGCGCGCCCAATTGGGCGCGCGTTTACTTGTTTTAGAGGGGCGGGTAATTCATGGACGGCGATCAAGCAGATAACCGTAGACGAAAGCCAGAATCGAGCCGCCCTCTCAGAATCGGCGGCCACAGGAGAAGCACAACCATGGCAGTGGATGAAAGAACCCTTGTCGAGCGCGAGGCCGATGCGCAGCGCGCCCGAGCGAATGTAGAGGAGTTCCGCGCGGACCTGGAGCAGGTGCGCGCCGATTCGGCGGAGCATCAGGCGAACCAGAACGCCCTGCGCGCGAATGCCTATGCGACCAGCAGCGTCCGCAACTCGATGGCGGCGGAGGAGGCGCGCCGCGAGCGCGACTTCGCCGAGACCCGCGCGGCCATCGCGGAGCGGGATGCGAACGCGTCCGCGTTTGGCTTCTGGCTCCTGGCGGGCCTGATTCTGTCGGCCCTCGTGATCGGTATCATCTGGTACAACAACCGGGCGCCCGAGGCCGTCAGCCCGACCGCGACCACCATCATCCGCAACGAGCGGGTGCGTGAGGTTCCCGTTCCGGCGAACACCCAGCCAGCGGTCGTGGAGCGGCCCGTCGCCGTTCCCGTGCCGGTAGATCGGCCGGTCCCGGTGACGCAGCCGGTGCCGATGCCCGTTCCCGTGCCGGTTCCGGCGCAGAACAATAGCGAAAACAGCGCGCCGGCTCCGGCGACTGA
>CALEKU010000258.1 GCA_937902745.1 uncultured Armatimonadota bacterium | reverse complement strand
GGCCTCCTGCGCCGCCTGTCGGGCCGCGATGGCGGCCTGACGGCGCTCCTCCTCCTGGCGCTCCTGCTCGGCTCGCTGCTCCGCCTCGCGGCGCTCCCGCGCCTTTTCCCGCCGTATCGCCTCCGCCTGAATCTGGGGGGGCAGGGGGATCTGCTGCGTCTTAATCGCCACGTCCCTCCAGGAGCCGTCGCGGACGGTCGGGTACTCGGCCGAGTACGTCGCCGACAGGGACCGCTGGCTGTCGGCGGCCTCGGTCAGTATCATCCGGCCAGCGAACGACGCCCCGCAGTTCTCGCACGTACGCGCGGTGATCGCGCTGAGGCGACCGCAGGCCGGGCAAACGCGCTGCTGCTCGTCAGGCATCGGTCTTACCGTCACTTCCCGCGCCGGCCGCGCCGGCGCCCCCCTGGATGTCCGGGGCGACCACCAGAAGGTCGGTGCCGCAGCCCGTGCAGAACGAGAACACCAGGTCGGTGCGCGTCCCGCAGTTGGGGCAGGTGGTGGTGGCGTTGCTCAGTGGCTTCAGGCTCGCCCGGTCCACCTCCGTCTGGCCGCGGCGCGTGTACTCGCCGTTCAGGATCGCCCGGAACTCGTCACTCTGTCCGTAGCGCAGCACCTCGCGCGAGCGCAGCACGGGGATGGGGTGCGTCTTCCCGCTCTCCAGCATCACCTGGTAGAACTTGTCCAGCTTCGAGCGATCAGGCCGCTCGTAGTCGTCCGCCTGCCGCAGGTACTCGTCCCGGTCCATCTGCTCGAAGATCTTGGGCGAGCCGCCGGTCAGCTTGAACAGCGCGGAGAAGACGATCTCCGGGTCCTGCGTCACCAGGGTTGCCGCCCGGTCGGCGCTGAACTCCGCCTTGCGGGTCCACTCCAGCAGCGCCGCGCGGAACGAGAGCGAGAACAGGTCGCCCACGCCCAGCTTGTCCCCGCCGAGGCGCGCCAGCAGCTCCAGCAGTGTCGCCGCCAGCAGGTAGATGGTGTGGCCGCAGTGGATGTGCCCCAACTCGTGCGCGATCACCGCCAGCAGTTCGTCCTCGGTCATCAACTCCACGAGGCCGGTCTGCAGCAGCATGGTCGGATTATCGCGCCCCACCGCGAAGGCGTTGGCGATCGGCGTCTGCGACAGGAACAGCGCGGGCTCGGCCACGTCGAGGATGCCGCACGCCTCCTTCAGCAGTTTGTAGATGCGCGAGCACTGGCGCGGTGTGACGCGCACGGCCGACGCCAGCTCCTCATGGTAAATCAGCTTCTCGACGCTGTGCTGAGAAAGGCGCGCAATGGCCATCTCGAACCCGGGAACCGCGCGCAGGGCGGCGGTCGCCTGCTGGTCGAGAGGGTGGCGGTAGGCTTCCGGGGCGATTCCCGGGAAGCGCCTTCGGCCCGAAGCCTCGGTGGCTGAGGCAGCGGCAACGTCGGCGGCAGGGGCGGCGGTGTCGAGGGTGTCAGACATAGTGTTTCGGCTCTCTCCTGGGATATCCCTCAGACACCCGTCGGCGTCGGACGGTTGCCGGGGGCGTACCGGTAGGCCGGTACCCAAATTATAGCATAGCGGCTCTGGCGCTCCACGCGCCGCCCGCCGGGTTTTCTATCAGTATTGGTACGCGCAAACCGGCGGCGGAGTTGCGCACCTGAGTGAATTGTTTGGCTGCGCGGCCCTCTGCCCAAATACAGCGTGAGGAGGGCGAGGGGAAACGCTATGCCAGACAACGAAACGAACGCCCGCCGGGCGGCGGCCGAGGCGACACGCGCCGCTTTCGAACCGCTGACCGGTGGCTCGGACGACTACGACCGCCTGCTGGAGCGCATCGGAAACGCCCGCTTCGTGCTGATCGGCGAGGCATCGCATGGCACGAAGGAGTTCTACCGGGAGCGCGCCCGCATCACGCGGCGCCTGATCGAGGAGAAGGGCTTCCATGCCGTCGCGGTGGAGGCCGACTGGCCTGATGCCTACCGGGTAAACCGCTATCTGGCCGGGCACAGCCACGACACGCCGCTGACCAGTCTCAGCGACTTCGAGCGCTTCCCGCTGTGGATGTGGCGCAACCAGGAGGTGCTGGAGTTTCTTACGGATGTGACCGAGTTCGGCGCGACTACGCCGGAGGTGCGCCGGCCGGGCTTCTACGGACTGGACCTGTACAGCCTGTACGGCTCCATGGACGCCGTGATCGGCTACCTGGACCGGGTAGACCCCGAGGCCGCGCGGCGGGCGCGCGATCGGTACGGGTGCCTGGAGTTCGCCGACCCGGACCCGCAGCGCTATGGCATGGAGGCCAGCTTCGGCGTGCGGGAGCCGTGCGAGGAGGAGGTGGTGGGGCAGCTTGTGGACCTGCTGCGTCAGGCTGGCAACTACGCCCAGCGCGACGGCGAGCGCGCGGAGGACGAGTTCTTCTTTGCGGAGCAGAACGCGCGCCTGATCGTGGACGCCGAGGCGTACTACCGCGCCATGTTCGGAGGGGGCCGGGACAAGACCTGGAACCTGCGCGACACGCACATGGCGGACACGCTGGACGCCCTGGACGCCCACCTCACCCGGCGCCATGGGGCGCCCGCACGGATCGTGGTCTGGGCGCACAACTCGCACCTCGGGGACGCTCGCGCTACGGAGATGGGGTGGGAGCGCGACGAGTTGAACCTGGGGCAGTTGACCCGGCAGCGGCACCCGGGCGAAACGTTCCTGGTGGGCTTTTCTACCTATACGGGCACCGTGACGGCGGCGGATGACTGGGGCGAATCGCCGCGGCGGATGCGTGTGCGACCGGCGCTCCCGGACTCGGTGGAGGCGCTGATGCACGAGGCCGGCGAGGGGAGCGACTTTCTGCTTGACCTGCGCTCGACCAACGATGCCCTGCGCGCCACGCTCGCGCGGCCCCTGCTGGAGCGAGCCATTGGGGTAATCTACCGGCCGCAGACCGAGCGCTGGAGCCACTACTTCCACGTCCACCTGACCGAGCAGTTCGACGCCCTGCTGCACCTCGACGTTACCGAAGCCCTGGAGCCGCTGGACCGGAAACCCGGCTGGGACAAGGGGGCGGACACCTTCCCAAGCGGTGTGTAATCAGGTCTAGAGACAAAGAGAACCCCGCACCGGGAGTGTCCCAGAGCGGGGTTCTCTTAATTCGGGCGCGACTACTTTGCCGCCGCCGCTGCGGTAGCCTCTGCCGTGGTGGCCTCCTCCCGGTCCCGCGCGGCCGTGACCTCCTCGCGGGCGATGGTGGGGGATGGCACGGGCTCCGGCGCCGGCACGGGCTCCGTCGGCTCGATGTTCAGGCCGGACTTCTTGGACAGCACCACGGCGACTGTGAGCGCCGCCAGGGCGCCCAGCACCACGACAAGGCGCACGGTGGGCGAGAGGCTCGGCGAGATGATGACCGGGGCGATCAGGATGGCGACCAGGTTCATGACCTTGATGAGCGGGTTCAAGGCCGGGCCGGCCGTGTCCTTGAACGGGTCGCCCACCGTGTCGCCGATGACCGCGGCCTTGTGGGCGTTGGTCCCCTTGCCGCCGTGCATGCCGTCCTCGATCGTCTTCTTGGCATTGTCCCACGCGCCGCCGGCGTTGGAGAGCAGCACCGCGAGAAGCTGGCCGCTGACGATGGCGCCGGCGAGGTAGCCGCCGAGCGCCGCCGCGCCCTTGTAGGGGTTGTCGAAGCCGAGGCCGAAGCCCACCAGGATGGGCAGGGCGACGGCGAGGATGCCGGGAGAGAGCAACTCTTTCTGCGCCGCCGCCGTGGAGATGGCGACGCACCGGGCGTAGTCCGGCAGCGAGGTGCCGGCCATGATGCCCGGGTCCGCGCGGAACTGACGGCGCACCTCCTCCACGAGCAGGATGGCCGCGCGCGACACCGCGTTGATCGCGAACGACGAGAACAGGAACGGGGCCGCGCCGCCTACCAGCAGGCCGATGAAGACCTCCGGCAGGTCCAGTGGCAGCCCGCTGATGCGCCCGCCGCCCGCTGATGCGGCATCGGCTGGCGTGATGAGCAGTCCGGCATCGGCCATGAACGAGCGGAACAGGGCCACAGCCGCCACGACCGCGGTCGCGATGGCAAAGCCCTTGGTCAGCGCCTTGGTGGTGTTGCCCACCGCGTCCAGACGCGCCACGATGCGGTGCGCGCTGATGCCCCCGGCTGGCAGCGGCCCCTTCTCTGCCTCCTCCAGCGCGCCGGACATCTCGAAGATGCCGTTAGCGTTGTCGGAGATCGGGCCGAAGGTGTCCATCGCCAGGATGTAGCCCGTGGTGGTCAGCAGGCCCAGGCCAGAGAGCGCGATGCCGTAGGCGGCCAGTGCGGCGTTCCCCGCGAAGAGGATCAGCGAGGCCATGAGCGTCACACCGATGGCGAGCGCGCTCCAGACCGAGGACTCCAGGCCATACGAGAAGCCGGAGAGGATGAGTGTTGCCGGGCCGGTGCGGGTGGCGTCGGCGATCTCCTTAACCGGCCGGTGCTCCGTTGAGGTGAAGTACTCCGTCAGCTTCCCGATGGCCTGCGCCAGGACGATGCCCGCCAGCGTTGCGGCGAAGAACTTCCACCAGGCCACCGCGCCGAGGACCGGCAGCGTGATGTCGTTCATGTAGAAGTACGACACCGCGCCGAAGCCGACGATGGCTACCAGGGACGACACCCAGAAGCCAAAGTTGATGGGCTGCATGGGGTCCAAGTTCGCGTCGTCGCGACCCCGGACCGAGGCGATGCCGATGATGGAGGCGAAGACGCCCACGGCGCGCACCAGCAGCGGGTAGAGGATGAGTTTGAGGATGGACGCCTCCACCTGCGGGTCCGTCACTGTGGTGGTCACGACCGCCGCGCCCAGGATGATGGCCGCCACGAGGGTAACCTCGTAGCTCTCGAACACGTCCGCCGCCATGCCGGCGCAGTCGCCGACGTTGTCGCCGACGTTGTCGGCGATGGTGGCCGGGTTGCGCGGGTCGTCCTCGGGGATGCCCGCCTCGACCT
>CALEKU010000257.1 GCA_937902745.1 uncultured Armatimonadota bacterium | reverse complement strand
GGTGTACACAGGACAAATACTGATCACATCTGGTTCAACGGGCGGCGGCGCCGCCCGGGAAGGAAAGTGGATCTTACTCATGGCGACAATGCCGAATCTGACGGGACGACTTCAGCAGCGCCGCAACGCCCGCGCGGGTTTCACGCTCATCGAACTTCTCGTGGTGATCGCGATCATTGCGATACTTATCGGGCTTCTGCTGCCCGCGGTCCAGAAGGTACGTGAGGCCGCGAACCGCAGCTCCGCCGCGGCAAGCCTCCGCAAGATCGCCGCAGCGCAGTCGATCTATGTCCAGGCGTGGGGCGCCTACGCCCCGTCGCTGGCCGCGCTGGAGCGTGGGGCACAGCTCGACCCGGACATCGCCGACGGCGCCGAGGATGGCTACTTCTTCGGCATCCAGCAGGCGAGCGGCCGCAGCTTCCTGGCGCTGGCCACGCCCGCGGCGCCCGGCAAGACCGGCTCCGAGAACCTGAGCATCGACCCGACCGGTCGCCTGGCCGCGTGCGCCGTGCCGGGGGCTGAGGGCGCCCGCTCGGCGATGCTCGGCAAGGTCCGCGCCGAAGGCGCCACCCTGATCGGCCGACTCATGGAGGACGAGGGCATCTGGTACGCCGCCCGGGAGTTCGTCACCGACCGCGGGCAGGTCAGAAAAGTCTTCAGCATGACCGACCGGAACGGCGACGGGAGCGTGACACCGGCCGAGATTCTCGCCCTCGGGCAGGGCGACTACCGGACGGGCGTGCCTGCGCATCCCGCGCTGCGCGAGTTCACCGCGTTCGTGAAGCGAGAGATGGCGCTGGGCGTTGCCGACGAGGATCTGGAGAGGAACGGCGTCTCGCTGCCTGCGGTCCAGGCCGAGCACGGCCCGCTCCTGCTGACCTATGCGGGGCTGCGGGAGATGACCCGCGGGATGGTCTGGGAGCCCGGCACCGAAGCGACGCTGCTCGCCCGTCTGGACGCCGCCGAGCAGGCCGAGGCGCGGGGCAATCCCCGGTCCAAGGAGTATGCCCTGGAAAGCTACCGCAGCCTGCTGCAAAGCCGCGCGGGCCGCGCCCTGACCGAGGCCGACGCACACACCCTGGCGTCACTCTCGAAGGCGATGTAGTCCTGCTCGTACCATAACGCCCGCCCCCTTGCGTCATCGGATGCAGGGGGGCGGGTATTTTGCTTACGGTGCCAGCACCGGGCGCAGTGGCCCGTTCGGGGCCAGAAACTCTCGCAGTCGTGTGAGGGGGATCTTGACGAAGTACGGCCCTTCCGCGTACGCCCCCACAGCGTATGGGCTGAACAGCCAGGTGATTGCCGTGGGCGTCACCACAAAGTTATCCAGCGCCTTCTCTCCGATCTCGTCGGACTTCAGGGGCTCCGCGCCGCGCTCCTTTTTCTGGGCGTTCAGCGCGGGCAGGAGAACTTGCGTGACCAGGGATTGCGCCGAGCGGTCGCTCTTCAGCAAATCCTTGAGGGTGAGACGCTTCACCCGGCCGCCCACGCGCCCGAAGGTGTGGGGCAGGAACACCGCGTTCGGATGCGCCCCCCCGGTGAAGAAGCTGTGGGTGAAGTACCCGCTGACCAGGTCCGGGTGCGCCAGACCCACGATTGGATCCAACTCGAACAGGTACTCCCCGACCGGCTTATCCTTGCCCTTCCAGTCCTCTCGTGCCTGCTCCAGGAATTCGTCCAGCAGCTTCCGCGCCTGGCTCCGGAACGCCGCGCCGGCCGCCCGCGCCACGGGGGAGGTCCCGCCGAACACCGGGTAGCGCGCTTCCGCCTCCCAGGTATTCGGCCGGACATCTTTCAGCGTTGCGTAGCGCACCGGCACGCGCATTGCCGCGGACGCGGGCGCCGCCTGGGGCGCCCGGGCCTGTGCGCCAGGCAGCGGTAGCGCGCCGCCCAGTCCCCCCGTAAGGAGAAATGCCGCCGCCGCTGCCAGAGCGGGAAGGGGACGCCGCCACACGCCAGCGACCCCCTACGCTTCCGTTATGCCGGGGCGCGTGCCCGGCGACTCGATCGGCGCTCCCGGCGCCTGACCCTTCAGGACGTCCCGTATCTCCATCAGGAGTTTCTCTTCGTTGCTCGGCTCCGGGGCCGCCGCCGGCGCGTCCGCCTGCTGGCGCCGCAGCGAGTTGATCCCCTTCACCAGCAGGAACATCGCGAAGGCTACGAGCAGGAAGTAAATCACCTGGTTGATGAAGTTCCCGAACGCGATAACCGGGGCGCCCGCCGCGCGGGCCGCAGCCAGACTGTCGAACGACCGGCCGTCCAGCACCAGGAACTGGTCTTTGAAGTCGAGCGCCTTGCCGCCGCCGAAGCCGCTGGTGATGCGCCCGATGATCGGCATAAACAGGTCATCCACCAGCGACGTGGTGATCTTGCCGAACGCCGCCCCGACGATGACACCCACCGCTAGGTCCACAACGTTACCCCGGGCGGCGAATTCCTTGAACTCGGAAAGGAAACTCATTGCTGTCGCTCCTCCTGAAACATGCAGTCATCAATCCGACGGGTATGCGCACTGCTCGTTCCGGGAAAATTATGACAGGTTTTGCATGTGAAGTATGCGGATACTCCCACAATGCTACTCGGGGCAGTTAGGATGCCAGGGGGTGCGCGCAGGATTACCGGGAGTGGGAGGGATGGGATACTTGCGCATGAGGTCCACACCGGAGTAGGGGAGCCCGCACGGGTCCTTCGTGAGTGCGCCCCGGCTCATCCACTTTGCGTGGCCGTCGAAAAACACGCAGTTCGCCCCGCCCTGGTGACGATCCAGCGCCATAACCGGCAGATTCTGCGGCGGGGTCGCGCTCTTGTCATAGTAGTTCTTCGGCGGCTCGAACCAGGAGTCGTCGAAGACGCCGTGCTTTTCGGTGACCACAATGATACTGGCGGGCGTGTCTACCTGCGCCAGTGCCAGGCTCTCCGCGGCGCGGTTGGCGACATAGGAGCGCGGCTTGCCGTCGGCGCCGTTCGGCGTGCGCAGGTCGTCGGAGGGGCACACGAGCAGGTCGGGGACGTTACTGGTGTACGGAATAATCTGGTTCCACCAGCGGTTCGCGGCGTTCGCGCCGAGCGGGGTGGTCGGGTCTACCCGGGAGGGATCGACAGCGTGTCCGAAGAAGAACAGGGTCTCGTCGTAGTCGCTCGTGTACATGTCCAGCGCGATTCCGAGCTGGCGCATATTCGAAAGACAGGAAACGGAGCGAGCCTTCTC